>RFXM01000001.1 GCA_009921565.1 Methylocystaceae bacterium
GATGAAATCGCCAATGACATTACCGGAGGCTTAACGCCCGCCTCTTTCGAACCAACGATCGATTATATCGTCACAAAAATCCCCCGCTTTGCTTTTGAAAAATTTCCCGGCGCCGAACCAACGCTGACAACGGCGATGAAATCCGTAGGCGAGGCTATGGCCATTGGGCGCAATTTTGCAGAGTCTTTGCAAAAAGCGTTGCGTTCTTTGGAGACGGGACTTTCAGGGCTCGATGAAATAGAAATCGACGGGCTCGGCAAAGGCGACGATCTCAATGTCCTACGCGGCGCGCTCGGCACGCCCACGCCTGATCGTTTGCTTGTTGTTGGCCAAGCGCTGCGTTTAGGTATGAGCGTTGAAGAAATTCATGACGCTAGTAAAATCGACCCCTGGTTTCTCAACCGATTAGCGGAAATCATTACGCTGGAGAAAAAAATTGCCGAGTTTGGCCTGCCAAAGGATGCGGAAAATTTCCGAACGCTCAAATTTGCAGGTTTCTCGGATATCCGCCTCGCCGCTTTAACGGGACGAGACGAAAAAGAAGTGCGCGCGCTCCGTCATGAGCTCAATGTGCGCCCTGTTTATAAGCGCATTGATACCTGCGCTGCTGAGTTCGCATCACCGACCGCCTATATGTATAGCACCTATGAGACGCCCTTTGCTGGCGTACCGGCATGCGAAGCGCGTCCATCAGAACGCAATAAAATTGTTATTCTTGGCGGCGGTCCAAATCGTATCGGCCAAGGCATCGAATTCGACTATTGTTGCTGCCACGCCTGTTTCGCGCTTGCGGAAGCAGGATATGAAACGATTATGATCAATTGCAATCCAGAGACTGTATCAACGGATTACGACACTTCTGATCGACTTTATTTTGAACCCCTAACAGATGAAGACGTTGGCGAAATCATCGATGTCGAAAAATCACGCGGCGCGCTTAAAGGCGTCATTGTGCAATACGGCGGTCAGACGCCGCTCAAACTTGCGCATGGATTAGCGCAATCAGGAACTCCTATTCTAGGAACTCCCGTAGACTCTATTGATCTTGCTGAGGATCGCGATCGTTTCAAACGCTTGCTGGATCGTCTTGGACTAAAACAGCCTAAGAACGGCATTGCTTATTCCGTCGAGCAGTCTCGCATCGTCGCCAGCGATCTCGGCCTACCGCTTGTTGTTCGCCCCTCATATGTGTTGGGCGGCCGGGCTATGGCGATTATCCGCGATCAACATGAACTAGATGATTATTTGCTCGGCACGCTGCCAACATTGGTCCCATCGGACATTAAAACGCGTTATCCAAACGATAAAACCGGGCAAATAAATATGGTGCTCGGAAAAAATCCGCTCTTATTTGATAGATATCTTGCTGACGCGATTGAAGTTGACGTCGACTGTATAGCGGATGGCCGGCAAGCGACGATCGCTGGGGTCATGGAGCATATTGAAGAAGCTGGCATTCATTCGGGCGACTCTGCTTGCTCATTGCCGCCGCGTTCTCTGCCGCCTGAGACAGTATTAGCGCTAGAAAACCAAACCCGCGATCTTGCGATGGCGCTGGGCGTTATTGGTCTCATGAATGTTCAATTCGCTTTAAAAGACGGCGAAATTTATGTGCTTGAGGTTAACCCGCGCGCTTCACGAACCGTTCCTTTTGTTGCAAAGGTCATAGGCGCGCCAATTGCTAAAATTGCCGCGCGCGTCATGGCTGGCGAAAAACTTTCTGCTTTCGCCTTGCCACAGGCAAAACCAGCGCATGTCGGCGTTAAGGAAGCTGTGTTTCCATTCGCTCGCTTCCCAGGCGTTGACACGGTGCTGGGTCCCGAAATGCGCTCAACGGGAGAAGTGATCGGCCTTGATCTCTCTTTCAACGCCGCCTTTGTTAAAAGTCAGCTTGGCGGCGGCGCCAAAGCGCCTAAAGAAGGCGTCGTCTTCGTCTCTGTCCGCGATGTTGATAAATCGCGCGTTATCCCGGCTGTAAAACTACTCGCCAGTATAGGCTTTTCAATCGTTGCGACTGGCGGCACTGCGCGCTTTCTCTCCGAACACGGTATTAATACCAGTAAAATCAATAAGGTCTCTGAGGGCCGCCCCCACATTGTCGATGCTATTAAGAACGGGTCAATCCAGCTCGTTTTCAACACGACGGAGGGCGCGCAGGCCTTGGCGGACTCACGTTCCTTGCGCCGGGCCGCGCTTCTGCATAAAGTTCCCTATTATACGACCCTCTCTGGCGCGATTGCCGCCGCCCAGGGAATCCAGGCCTATGTATCGGGAGATTTGGAAGTACGCGCGTTGCAGGATTATTTCCATGGCTAAGCTTGGCTGAACGCAAGCAAGCTCACTGGCGAGACGATCGACGACTCAAGCGCGCCATAAAGAGACAAATCTAACGCCAACGGCAGTCACAATTTTCATTTGATATGAGAAATTTTTCCGCTTTGCCGCTTGTGGCGGCGGCAAGAAATCTTCTTCTCAAGAGCATCAGGCGATCGAGGAAAGGCGAAGAGCGAGTAAGATGGAAAAAGTGCCAATGACAGCAGGCGGCTACGCTGCGCTAACGGAAGAACTCCGCCGCCGACAACAAGAAGATCGCCCGCGCATCATCCAACAAATTTCTGAAGCGCGTGCGCATGGCGATCTTTCTGAAAATGCAGAATATCACGCAGCAAAAGAAGCTCAGTCTTTGAATGAAGGCCGCATTGCCGAGCTTGAGGACAAACTGTCTCGCGCAGAAGTCATCGATGTCTCAAAACTCAGCGGATCAACAATCAAATTTGGCGCAACAGTCACGGTTGTCGACGAGGATACAGAGGAAGAAAAAGCATACCAAATTGTTGGCGAGAGCGAAGCCGATGTGAAAAGCGGCCGAGTATCGCTTACCAGCCCAATCGCGCGCGCGCTTATCGGCAAAAAGGCCGGCGATACAGTAGAGGTCAAGACGCCAGGCGGCGGTAAAAGCTATGAGATCTTAAAGGTCGCCTTTGTGTGACATCGCCCAGTCGGGCAAACACAATTCCCAAACACTGCCCCTCGGCACGAATTTGGTTGTTTTGTCTGATGGACGCGCCGGTCACGACACTCAAACTTTTGGCCTCGCAGCCGCTCTGGGCGTAGAAAAAAAAGTTGTCCCCGTTGCGCCGCGCGGCCTGTATAAATTGCTCGCGCCTTATGGACCTGTCGATCCGCGCGACGCAGCTTTTTTGCGTCGCTATCGCCCAGATATTGTTTTGGCAGCGGGCAGACGCACGATTCCTGCGCTGCGCTATATGAAAAAAAATACGCCAGGAAACACTTTCACTGTTTATCTCAATAAGCCCCACAACGGTTTGAGAGCTGCTGATTTAATCATTGCGCCAAGCCATGACGCGCTGAGTGGCGCCAATGTTATTTCGACGCTAACTCCGGCTAATAGCCTGACGCAACGCCAGCTTGCAGCAACGCGTAAAAATCCGGACCCGCGCATTGGCGTCTTACCAGGAAAACGGATCGCCCTACTGATTGGCGGCGACAGCCATCATTTTAAATTTACCCCACAAGCTCAAAAACAATTAGCCCAGATCGTCCACGAGATTTGCCTTACTGGCGCCAGTCTTATGGCGACGCCCTCACGACGCACGCCCCCTTCGCTGATAGACATGCTCAAAAAGCATTTAAGCGCCTTTCCAAGCTTTTTTTGGGATGGCACCGGAGAGAATCCCTATCTCTCGCTCCTTGCTTGCGCTGATGCATTCCTCATTACGGCCGATAGCGTTAATATGATCAGCGAAGCTGCGGCCACTGGCGCGCCCATACATATTTTTGCGCCGCCTGGCGGACATCCAAAATTGATCAAATTCCAAAACAAGCTTGCCGCAGCTGGCGCGGTGCGCTTGTGGCGGGGCGCAATAGAGGACTGGCGGTATGATCCGATCAACGCGACTCCAATGATCGCACAGTCCATTATCTCCTCCTATAATCAGTATCTTCAACAATCATCCGCCTAAAAGTTGCAGCCTAGCGCATAATCGTTAGATTGCTGGCTCAAAGTTGAACCTTCCAAATGAGTCCCTCACATATGCCCGCCACACAGCATGCACGCGTCATTATTATTGGCTCTGGACCCGCTGGCTATACAGCTGCAATTTATGCCGCACGCGCTTTGCTCGACCCGATGCTTATTGCCGGCGTCGACCAAGGCGGGCAATTGATGATCACAACAGAGGTTGAAAACTATCCAGGTTTCGCTGAGCCTGTTCAGGGGCCCTGGCTGATGGATCAAATGCGCCAACAAGCTGAGCATGTAGGGACTAAGCTTGTCTCAGACTACATCGTCGAAGCAAAACTTACTCAACAGCCTTTCATCTTGATTGGCGATTCAGGCATAAATTATAGCTGCGACGCGCTAATTATCGCCACTGGCGCCAAAGCGAAATGGCTTGGCTTGGCCAGTGAGGATAAATTCAAAGGCTTTGGCGTCTCCGCATGCGCGACATGCGATGGATTTTTTTTTCGTGGCAAAAAAGTTCTTGTTGTCGGCGGAGGGAATACAGCCGTAGAAGAAGCGCTTTATCTTTCCAACCTAGCTTCGCATGTCACATTAATTCATCGTCGAGATACGTTGCGAAGCGAGCGCGTTCTCCAGGAACGTCTGCATAAAAAAGACAATATCTCAATTCGCTTTGACTCTGTGATTGAAGAAATCATTGGCGAAGAAAACCCCTTGTCCGTTACAGGCGCCCGCATTAAAAATGTAAAGACCGGCGCTAGCGAGGTTCTCAGCGCAGACGGTGTTTTTGTCGCTATTGGCCACGCGCCGGCCTCTGACCTCTTCAAAGGGCAATTAACGCTCAAATCCTCCGGTTATATATCCGTTACGCCTGGGACAACGCGCACAAATATCAACGGTGTTTTTGCTGCCGGCGATGTCGCCGACGACATCTATCGCCAAGCCGTCACCGCAGCAGGACTTGGATGTATGGCGGCGTTGGAAGTTGAAAAGTTTTTACTTGATGCGCCAACCCAAGATTGATGCATCCTGATAGGAGAATAAAAATGACAGAGCGCGTAATCTTTCAAAAAAAAGCCATTCCTATAGAGGTTGAAGCGGGTAAGACCTATTACTGGTGCGCGTGCGGACGCACGCAAAATCAGCCCTTCTGCGACGGGTCTCATAAAGGTACAGATATCTCGCCAGTGCCCTATAAAGCTGAAGCTTCAGGTAAAGCTTTTTTCTGCGGCTGCCGCCACACAAAAAATGAACCGCTTTGCGATGGAACCCATAAAGAATTGTAAGCGACCTTCATGCCCGATCTTTTATTAGAACTCTTTAGCGAAGAAATTCCTGCGCGCATGCAGCGTCAAGCTGCTGACGACCTAAAACGCTTGGTGACCGATGCGTTGGTGGAAAAGGGACTGACGTATGAAGGCGCTTGCGCCTATGCAACGCCGCGACGCCTCAGCTTACAAATCGTCGGCCTCCCAGGCCGTCAGGCGGATATGCGCGAAGAACGCAAAGGTCCTCGCGTCGGCGCGCCAGAGGCGGCGATTCAAGGGTTTCTAAAAAGCGCCGGCCTGGCCTCTCTCGATCAGGCGATGATTGAAAAAGATCAAAAGAAAGGCGAGTTTTATGTCGCTGTAATTGAACGACAGGGCTTAAATACACTCGACATATTAGCGGAGATCTTGCCCTTAATCATAAAGTCGTTTCCCTGGCCAAAGTCCATGCGTTGGGGCGCGGCATCTGCAAATCCTGAAGCTCTGCGCTGGGTCCGCCCGCTTCATTCGATCCTCGCGACCTTTGGGCCCGAGACCGAAACGCCGGAAATTATTCCCTTTTCTGTTGATCAGATCCACGCGGGCGCAACGACTTATGGCCATCGTTTTCTTGCGCCGGCTCCTATCAGCGTTAAAAGATTTGAAGATTATGCCCTAGCTCTCGACCGCGCTAAAGTAGTTATCGACCCAGCACGGCGACGCGACATAATTCTACATGACGCAAAAGATTTGGCCTTCGCCAAAGGACTCGAGCTTATCGAAGATCCAGCGCTTCTTGATGAAGTCGCCGGTTTGGTTGAATGGCCAATCACTCTGATGGGAAAATTTGATAAGAATTTTCTCTCAATACCGCCAGAAGTTATTCGCGCTACGATTCGCGTCAATCAGAAATGCTTTGTTCTGCGCGATGCGCAAGGCGAAATGGCCAATAATTTTATCTTGATTTCAAATATTGAGGCGAGCGATGGCGGCACAGCGATTATTGCAGGTAATGAACGCGTTATTGCCGCGCGCCTTTCTGACGCGAAATTTTTCTACGAAACCGACCTTAAAATAAAACTCGAAGAGCGCCTGCCAAAACTCGGTCAAATTGTCTTTCATGAGAAACTCGGCACGCAGGGCGAACGTATTCAACGCATCAGCGCCCTTGCTGAAAAAATGGCTTGCCTTATCGGCGCTGATCCAAAAAAAGCGCACCGCGCCGCATTATTATGTAAAGCAGATCTTGTCTCGGAGATGGTAGGGGAGTTCCCAGAGCTTCAAGGTCTCATGGGACGCTATTACGCGCTGGCTCAGGGCGAAGATCCCTCTGTCGCCGCCGCATGTGAAGATCATTACAAGCCGCAAGGCCCCAATGACCGAATCCCAAAGGATCCTGTTTCCATCGCTGTCGCGCTTGCGGATAAGTTAGACACCCTTAACGGCTTTTGGGCAATTGACGAAAAGCCTACAGGCAGCAAAGACCCTTATGCGCTCCGTCGCGCTGCGCTTGGCGTTATTCGCATCATCTTGGAAAATGAACTACGGCTCTCGCTCAGCTCTCTAACAAATGACTCTCTTTTTGAATTTTTTATAGATCGATTGAAAGTCTATTTGCGAGACAAAGGCGCGCGCTATGATCTGATTGACGCTGCGCTTGGCGCAGCCGTAGGTCAAAAGGAAGGTCAGCGCAAGCAGATTAGTCAGGACGATCTGTTAATCATCACGCAAAAAGTCGATGCGCTGGATACATTTCTAACAACAGATGACGGTCAAAATCTGCTCGCTGGATATCGACGAGCCTGCAACATTCTGAAAATTGAAGAAAAGAAAGATGGCGTCGAGGTTTTTGCTGTCCATCACGCGCCAAATCTACGCATAGAACAACAAGAACATAAGCTTGCCGCCGCGATCGCAAGAGCGCGGGAAGAAACTAGTGAAAAAATTTCAAAAGAAGATTTTTCAGGAGCAATGCGCTCTTTAGCAAAGTTACGCGAACCGGTTGATCACTTTTTTGATCATGTTACAGTGAATACGGATGACATAAATCTCCGAATTAATCGCCTGCGTCTTCTCGCTGAACTAAGACAAGCGATGTCCGGCGTAGCAGATTTTAGTAAAATCACCACTGGCGAACATTAAAGCTTCACAAGATTATACTCACTAGGTGCCTGTGAAGCTGCGCGGGGCGGGAGAAATCACCTTGGCTCCGCCCCCGCCAATTTCCAAAACAGAGAAACCTCGCTCATTTGTGCCATCTGGCTTAAATCGAAAAATCCCATCCGCCCCGTTAAAGCCGGACGGATTGGTTAAAACATTTGGCGAGAAACGCTGTCCCCCCTGAGCGCGCGATAAAGCGATCGCTAAAGATACTGCGTCATAGGACAAGGTTGAAACACGCGCTGGATCAGCGCCATATTTAGCTTTGTAACGTTGCGCAAAAGAGTTAAAGCCGGCATTTTCAGGCGCAGAAAACCACGCCCCTTGAAGTGCGGGTAGATTAAGCGTGCGCGCGTCATTCCAAAGACCTGTGCCAATAATCTGTACTTTCTTTGAATCAAGCCCGTTGGCGACAAGCTCTTTCGAAACTTCTCCCATCGCATCAGCTTGCTCTGGAATAAACAAAACATCAAACTGATCTCGCGCGGCGGCAAGTTTCTTTATCGACTCAGATGGAGAGCCCGGCTTATAGCGCTCAATCATCGGCACTCTTAACCCATGATTGGCGGCGCTTTGTTGAAATTGCGCCATCGCCAACGTGCCATATTCATTCTCAGGCACAAGCGCAGCGACTGATTTCTTTCCTCGCGTCGCTGCGTATTCCATTCCACGCTCAACGTAGCCATCAACAAGAAAAGAGAGAAGATAGGTCCCCCCACCAGCAGTGGTGGAGTCGGTAGAAAAAGCAATAACGGGACGGTTTGAAGATCGCGCAACACGACTGGCTTCTTTAACATCGGTTGCAAACACAGGTCCTATTAAGATCTCAGCTCCTTCTGCAATCGCCGCCTGCGCAGCAGCAGCGGCCCCTGCCGCTGTAGAGTGATCGTCTTTGACTAAAATCGTCACATCATTGGCGCCACTGTCAGCGAAAGCCAGCTTTGCGGCGTCTCGCAAGGAAGAACCAACTGAAGAGGGGCCAGCAGGGCCAGTGAGCGGGACAATGAGCCCAATTTTTACTGATCCAGCGCCGATATTTTCAGATACGCCATTTTGCGCATTTGGCGCGCCTAAATCTTTTACGCCCGGCACGCCGCCGCCAGTCATTGGATTACATGCGGCGAGTGACAGCGCGCCTAAGGATAAGCCAAGACGCCAGAGACTATGCGCAAAGATTCGACTGCAGAAAATGAACATTGCGAAAGCGACTCCTGCTAGTTGCGACGCCGGCGTCGGTCGAGCAACTTAAATGCTACCTAAATCTCTTGTTGCTGCGTATTATGACGTCGATAAGGCCAATCTAACCTAAGCTGTCAATAGAACCCTCATCACGCCAGAGATAGTTGGCGAAATTCCAAAAGCTTGCGCTATAAGAGCATTAACTCATTGAAATATATAATTATCTAGGATAGGCCCCATATGGGTGACGCCAGTGAGATTCCAGATCATCCCTATACTGCATTTGGACTGCGCGCTGAAGCGCGGGCGTTGGAACCTGGTCTCCACGTTGTCGCAACGCCAATCGGCAATCTTGGGGATATTTCCTTGCGCGCGCTTGAGACGCTAGCGGCGGCAGATCTCGTCGTCGCCGAGGACACCCGCGTCACCAAAACGCTCCTGGCGCATTACGGGGTCTCAACGCCTCTGATCGCTTATCACGAGCACAATGCGCAAGTCATCCGCCCTCATTTGCTGGCGCGTCTCGCTGCTGGGGCTAAACTAGCTCTGGTTTCTGATGCAGGCACGCCGCTCGTGTCTGATCCGGGATTTAAATTAGTACAGGAGGCTTTGAGCCAGGGCGCTCATGTCAGCGCCGTACCTGGACCCTCGGCAGTATTAGCTGCGCTCGTTGTTGCAGGATTGCCGACAGATCGATTCTTTTTTGAAGGCTTTCTTCCGCATAAAAGCGGCGCGCGGCGCGCGCGCCTTGCGAAATTGGCGCAAGTGCCTGGCACTTTAGTGTTTTTTGAAAGTCCAAGACGCTTAGTCGACACAGTGTCTGATTGCGCCGCAGTCTTGGGCCCCCGTCCCGCCGCGATCGCTCGAGAACTGACCAAGATGTATGAGTCCGTCAAACGCGGACCACTCGATAGATTAGCGCAAACGCTTTTAGAGGAAGAACAGCTCCGCGGCGAAATCGTATTGTTGATTGCGCCGCCGCAAGAAGGTGCAGCAGAAATTGCTGAAGCGGATCTTGACGCCCAAATCGACGCGACGCTTGCAACGCATTCTCCAAGAGATACAGCTGATATCATCGCCGCCGCGACGGGACACACCCGACGCAAAGTCTATGCGCGCGTCCTGCAACGCCAAGCGATTAGAGAAAATGATTTATGATGAAATTTTCGGCGGCTCTGATTTGTTAAAGCCGCCGATCTCGATGCGAAACACAGCTTATTATTTTCTGATCCTAAGCAAGAACAGAAAGTTTATCGCCATGCTTGATGACTCCGCCTGTAATTACGCGCGCATAGACGCCGATTGATGGAAGCGGCTTGCCCGCGAATGGGACTAGTACGCGATTTTCCATAATACCCTTATTCATAACGCCAAGATCACGCGGTAAATCACCCTGGGCTAAAGTCGGCATAATACAACGTGGGCAGGGATCGGTTATCGCTAATTTAACGCTAGCGCCAATCTGTAAGGTTTTGCCAACCCAATCATTTTCAATAAATCCCTCGAGTTTACCCGTATCAATAACAATATTTGGACGAAACCGGCGCGCCTCAAATCTTCCTTCAGGATAGAGCTTATTCAGCTTATCTAAGGAAGAGGTCGTCAAAAGATGCAGTGTGGCATAGTCAAAAAAAGTACCCTTAGGCGCATCGCCTGCAACTGCTTCCTGGCTCACTTCATTTGATTGCCCAGCATATTCTGGCCAAAATTGCTCAAGCGTCGGCTTCTCTGGAGCGGAATTATGCAAGGTTACTTTTCTTTTGAGCGCAGCGGAAAGGACCTGATCGCGCTGGGGATCATCGCTACGCACAAAAGTCCCGTCGGGTAACGTGATCGAGATCGGCGGCAAATTTGCTGCACTCGGCGCCGTCGCATAGGCCGCTCGATAATAGAAAAAGCTTGGCCATTTTTGTGGATTTTTCGCACTGACAATCTTACCCGTCTCTTCATCAACTAAGGCAAAAGCGCGATCGCCCAATACGCCTAAGGCTGTGATGTCGGATGCATTCAACTCCTCGCCCATCATGGATTTGATTGGATATCTCCAAATGGTTGCGACATTAAATGCAGAGTTTTCCATCACTTTCGCCCTCTTGATACGCTTCCTCCCTGGAAGCTTTTTTAAATTTATTGCCCCCGCACACGAACTGAGACGGGAATTGGCCCAAATCGAGTTGGGCGAAGATTATCCGATGTTTCTTAGAGATTTAAAAGTAAGGATAGCCTTGTTTTCCTCGTCAGACTAGAAAGGTCGCGCTTTGGCGCCACGGCAAAGGCGAAAAGAGCCGCCTTGTGCTTATCGACTGATCGGTAGCGACCTTGGACCTCCCCGCTATGACCTACCTATATATTTCCACAGACCTACCGCGAATTTCAACCAATAGCGCCTTGTTAAAATATTCTATTTATCCAGATTTAAAATATTTACGTCTCCGCCATCTTGTCGACCCGCTGCGCCGCCCCTACCTGTCTACATAGATGTAAGCCAGAAGCTCAATCACTCAGCGCCGCGACCTTTTTCATATCTTAGCCAACGATCTCTTAAGGAAGCCCATGCCCGACGATCTTACGAAACTTGTCATTCTTGGCGCCTTTGGTTTTTTCATTGGCGCGATGCTGATGGGCTGGGCCTACGGTTAAATCCCTGCCCGGCTCATTTACCGCGCCGTACGTCAAATCAGCTTGCGTCCTCCAACAACTCATTCAACCCTTGATAATAATTGGAGGATACTGAATTCATGGATCAATTTTAATTTTTTATCATCCTATTTTTTTATAAATAAATCGATCTCTTATGGGTTTTTAATCTTCAAATTTAACGATCATAAAATTTGTTATTCCATAAGATTGTAGCAAAATTATAAACCTCCTGAAAATCTCCTCAAGAAATTAAGAAAATCGGAAACAGCAATGGTTACATTTGACGACTATAACGCCATAACCATTAAATTAGACATCCAGACAGCAGCTGCCGGGCCGCTGAAAAATATGACCTTTGCCGTTAAGGAAAATATCGACGTTTATGAGATTGTTTCAACAAATGGCCATCCGCTCTGGGCGCAGACGCATCAGAAAGCCCTAGCGCATGCAGAGGTCGTTGATCGCCTTCTACAAGCCGGCGCGCATCTCATCGGCAAAACACATATGGATGAGATGGCTTATAGTCTATTGGGCGCCAATGCGCATTTTGGCGCGCCGATCAATCCAACACTGCCGGATCGTCTGCCGGGAGGTTCTTCTTCGGGATCTGCCGTGACGGTTGCTGCTGGAATAACGGATTTTGCAGTTGGCACGGATACAGGCGGCTCTTGTCGTGCGCCAGCCTCATTTTGCGGCGTGTTTGGGCTGCGTCCATCCCATCAATCAATTAATATGCGTGGCGTTATTCCAATGTCGCGATCGCTTGATGTCATTGGCTGGTTCACTCGGGATATCGATCATCTGATAACCATTGCGAAGGTTTTATTGCCAGAAGATAAAACACAAGTCCGCTATGAAGAGGCGGTATTTCTTTCAGAATCTCTTGAGGACGCTGACCCCGAATTTAAGGAAATGGCGCAAAGCGCTCTCATGAGATTAAAATGCGGCCCCTGGCGCATGGCGTCGCTCGGCGAAGATTTTTTTGCCCAAGCGCTCATGCATTTTAGAAACTTGCAAGGCTATGAGGTTTGGTCTGAACATCAGTCTTGGATTCTGACGCATCAGCCTAACTTTGGACCAGGCGTGAGCGAGCGCTTAAAAATCGCCGCTACAGTTACTAAAGCAGAAAAACTGGCCGCCGAACAATTCATTGCAACCTATCGCTCGGCTATTGACGCTCTCTTTGGCGACGCCGGCGCGATCATTATGCCCACGACTCCAGGTCTCGCGCCAAAAATTGATGAAAGCCTCGAGGCGTTAGACCGTTTGCGTTATGCAATGCTTAAATTTTTTCTTATCGCCAGCCTTTTTGGCTTGCCTCAAATTAGCATTCCAATCAAAAAACGGCAGTGCGCAATTGGCCTTTCCTTTATCGGCCAGCGCGGCAGCGATCATCAATTACTTTCTTTTGCAAAAAATTTTTGCGCTCAAAACAATATACTGTCTAAAGAACAACAATCGTCTCATCCACAGATCGAACGTCCGTTCTTCCACAAAAGCCCAGGGTGAGACTTAATTCACGTTCAATAATCTCAAGACACAGCCGCACGCCTTCTTGTCCCAAAGCTCCCAAACCATAAAGATAAGCGCGGCCTAATAACACCCCATGCGCCCCAAGCGCTAGCGCACGCAGCACATCTTGTCCGCTACGCACCCCGCCATCAAATAAGAGTTCTGTGTCTGCGCCAACAGCCTTCTTGATTTGAGGCAACACAGAAATAGACGATGGCGCTCCATCAAGCTGCCGCCCGCCATGGTTGGAGATGACCAATCCATCTGCGCCTGCATCAATTGCTTTGCGCGCATCCTCACTATCCATTACTCCTTTAATAATTAACTTTCCTTTCCATAATTTTCGGATCCAAGCGACATCCTCCCAAGTAACGGAAGGGTCAAATTGAGCGGTCGTCCAGGCGCTTAATGACGCCATATCTTTTACGCCGCTGACATGACCAACAATATTGCCAAACCCACGACGGCGCGTTTGCAACATCTCGAGCGCCCAATGGGGCCTGAGGAGCAGATCCAGCATAAACTGCGGCGTTAATTTTGGCGGCGCCGCCAAACCATTTCGTAGATCTTTATGTCGCTCGCCTAAAATTTGTAAATCCATTGTCACAATTAATACTGTACATTTCGCATCATGCGCGCGCATAATTAATTTTTCAACAAAACTTCGGTCGCGCATTATATAAAGCTGGAACCAGAAAGGCTGTCTCACATGTTGCGCTAAATCTTCAATTGAGCAAATACTCATCGTTGAAAGACAAAAAGGGACACCGCTTGCTTCAGCGGCCCGCGCAGCAAGGATCTCGCCATCGGCGCGCTGAAGTCCGCACATGCCAATCGGCCCTAAAACAACAGGCATAGCGGCGCTTTGGCCAACAATTTGCGTGGCGAGATTTCTTTTCTCAATATTTACGCCAATTCTTTGACGAAACTGAATTTTTGAGAGATCTGCGAGATTGGCGCGACTTGTACTCTCCGTCCAAGATCCGCCTTGCGCATAATCATAAAACATTTTTGGCACGCGTCGACGCGCCAGCGTCTGCAAATCTTCTATCGTTCTGATTAGCGGCATGGAGCCCCTAGCATGAGATTTTGGACTTTATTCAATCTCAAGATAGTTGCTTTATCGAGACTTGTCTCGCATTCCTCAGCCTTAAACGCCTGGGATCGCAGGGCGCTCAAAAAACTCTTTAATCGCAGCGAGCAAACGATCTCGAACGCCACGGTAGGCGTCGAGAATAGCCTCACGCGACCCATGCGCCGCTGTTGCGTCTGGCGTTGGCCAATAAACAACCTCTACAGCCCATGAGCGGGAAAATTCTAACGCCTTGTGATGCGCTTCCGGCGAGAGCGTGATGATGAGGTCAAAATTTGAATCAGCGAGGTCTTCGAAGCTATGGGGATGGTGCCCGCTAATATCTATCCCAAGCTCTTCCATCGCAGCGATCGCAAATCCATCCTCTTCACCGCTTTTAACGCCTGCGGATGCAAAATAAATTTCGCGGCCAAAATAATGACGCGCAATCGCTTCAGCCATTGGCGATCTGACAGTATTTAACGTGCAGGCGAAGAGGACAGACTGCGGACGCGCCATGCGTGGGCCTAGCCCTTCCAATGCAGCGCCGTAATTAGGGTAAAAAGCCTACGCGCTGTATCTTGATCCGTATCAATCTTACCCTTCAGGCGCTCAAGCAATAATTGAGCTCCCTCATTATGCAGTCCGCGGCGTCCCATATCGATGGCTTCAATCCGGCTTGGCGTAGCATGTCGAATAGCGGCATAATAATTTTCGCAAATAAGAAAATAATCCTTCAAGATTCGCCGAAAAGGCGTGAGAGATAAAATATGCGTTACGACTGCTGCGCCTTCGACATTTTTGATTTCAAAAACAAGTTTCGCGTCTACTAGAGCTATATTTAATGCATAAGGGCCAGAATCTTGGCCATTCAGCGCAAAATAATTATTTTCAATCAAATCATACACGGCGATCGTGCGTTCATGCTCCTGATCCGCCGAACCGCGACCAATCGATTTTTCATCGAGCGTTAAAGAAGCCAGACGATGATTGTTGGCTTGCTCCACGCTCTCAGCCCCCGGATTGATTAAGGCGGATAGAAACAGATCGCGCATGCGCCTGAAGTCCCTCAGCCTCCCCGAGCGTAACCGCCGCCGATCCAATTTTGCGGAGCGACTGCGCATCGCACTTCAAAATCGACGTGCGTTTAAGAAAATCTAAAACGCTTAAGCCAGATGAAAAACGCGCTGAACGCGCTGTTGGCAGAACATGGTTGCTGCCGCCAACGTAATCGCCAATAGCCTCAGGCGTATAACCGCCAATGAAAATAGCGCCAGCATTCGAAACTTTTCCTGCAAGCTCTTCCGCATCTTCACTAATAATTTCCAGATGCTCAGCTGCGATGCGATTAGCCAAGCTAATTGACTCACTTAAGCGTTTAACAAGAATAATCGCGCCAAAATCTTTCCATGACGCGCTGGCGATCTTCTGACGCGAAAGCGTTTTAAGTTGGCTTTCAACCGATTCAACAACGGCTTGCGCTAAAGCGGGGCTGTCGGTGATTAAAATCGACTGCGCCGACTCGTCATGCTCTGCTTGCGCGAGCAGGTCTGCGGCGATCCAATTTGGATTTGCCGTTTGATCCGCCAAAATGAGCACTTCTGACGGCCCCGCAATCATATCAATCCCAACTTGACCAAAGACACGACGCTTGGCGGCCGCAACCCAAGCGTTGCCAGGTCCAACAATCTTGACCACAGGCGCGATCGTCTGGGTGCCGTAGGCTAAGGCCGCAACCGCTTGCGCGCCGCCCACACGATAAATTTCATCAATGCCCGATCGCTTGGCTGCGGCAAGCACCAAGGGCTCAACCTGACCGCGAGGGGTGGGCACAACCATGACAATCCGGGAGACGCCTGCGACCTTCGCCGGCACGACATTCATCAATACGGAAGAAGGATATGCGGCGGTGCCGCCAGGAACATACAGCCCAACAGAATCGAGCGGCGTCCATCGCCAGCCAAGCTCAACTCCTTCAGGATCCGTAAATCGAAGATCTTGCGGCCGTTGGCGTTCATGGAAGGCTGTGATGCGCTCTAGCGCCAAATCAAGCGCCGCCAATTGTTCTCTAGAGCACTTATTCTCTGCAGCGGCGACTTCCGCTGCGGACACAGCAATCCCTGTTTGCGTCAAGTCAATATGATCAAACCGCGCGGAATAGTCTGCCAGCGCCGCATCGCCGCGCACAATAACATCTTCAATAATCGCGCGCACGGTGGCGTCAACATCTGGCGCAGATTCACGCTTCATCGCAAGCAAGTCAACAAAGCGCTGCTCAAAATCTGGGGCGGCGGCGTCTAAACGCAAAGTCATATTTTTCTCCAACCGAATTTAGCGGTTGTCATGACCTTCCCTTTGGCTCTTCGTCAAGACCGACATCAAGATTGTGCTGCGGTCCTGCATCGACGCGCCAACGCGGGCCAATATCGCGCATCTGCGCCTCAATACACTCAACCTGAAGCTCGATCTCTGGACCGCCGGCGAAAATCAGGCGGATAACGCCCGAAGGCGGGGCCTCTTTAATCGGCTCAAAAGTGACCGCTAACAAGGCCAAAACCTGTTCACTCTGATCAAGATCAAGCTGGAGGCGCCTTACACTAATGACACTGTCAAAATGTAGACCTGTTTGGCGGCGCTCGCGACGCCCCTCTCGCTCAGCAAAGCGATCGAACCGGGCGCAAATAAGCGCAAATCGGCGTTGTTTGGGCAAATAAGCAAGATCCTTGACGCGGATTAATGCATCCTGCGCATGGGCAGAAATAAACGCGAGATCCTCTTCGTCTACTGCATGCAACCCAAGATTTTGCTCAGCGCCAGCCGATGGGTTTTGGACCATGTTAAGAACTCCTGCACCCAAAATAGCTAGGAGCGCGAGATTGCGCCTCTCTCCATTTTGTAAGATTAATCTTGAAATGGATTATGCACGAGTATGGTGTCGTCCCGTTCAGGACTTGTCGATAACAACGCTACTGGAGCCTCAATCAGCTCCTCAATTCGCCGAACATATTTGATCGCTTGCGCCGGCAGATCCGCCCAAGAGCGCGCGCCACTCGTCGTTTCTTGCCATCCAGGAAAACTCTCATAGACCGGCTGCACGCGCGCTTGCGCGGCCTGCGAGGCGGGCAAGCGTTCAATACGCTGACCGTCAAGCAGATAATGGGTGCAAATCTTGATTTCTTTGAAGCCATCAAGAATATCCAACTTCGTCAATGCTACGCCGTTGATGCCCGACGTTTTAACCGCCTGCCGGGCTAATACCGCATCAAACCAACCACAACGGCGACGTCGACCAGTATTCGTGCCAAATTCATGTCCGCGATCGCCGATTAAAGCGCCAATTTCGTCATTGAGTTCTGTTGGAAATGGTCCGCCGCCCACTCGCGTCGTGTAAGCTTTAGCGATGCCCAGCACATATCCAATGGCGCCTGGACCAAGCCCTGAACCGCTTGCAGCCGATGCGGCGACAGTGTTGGAGGAAGTCACATAGGGATATGTGCCATGATCAACGTCTAGCAAAACGCCCTGAGCCCCTTCAAATAAAATACGCTTGCCAGAGCGACGCTGCGCATCCAGCAAATCCCAAACCGCATCCATGAAAGGTAAAATTTTAGGGCTAATACTCATCAACTCATCGTAAAGCGTTTTTGGCTTTACTTCTGTCAGCCCCAAACCAGATCGCAATGGATTGTGATGCGCGAGCACGCGCGCAATTTTGTCGTTCAACGTATCGGGTTCCGCAAGATCCATCAGTCGAATAGATCGACGACCAACCTTATCTTCGTAAGCAGGTCCAATACCGCGCTTAGTTGTTCCAATCTTAGCGCCGCCACCCGCTTCTTCTCGATGCGCGTCTAGCTCACGATGCAACGATAAAATTAATGGCGCATTTTCAGCGACTTTCAAATTATCAGGCGTGATGTCGACGCCCTGCGCGCGTAATCGCTCTATCTCTGCAATTAGAAAATGTGGATCAACGACGACGCCATTGCCAATCACAGAAAGTTTACCGCGCCGAACAATTCCAGAAGGCAGCAAGGCGAGCTTATACGTCACGCCATCTATGACTAACGTATGGCCAGCATTATGGCCGCCTTGGAAGCGGACGACGACGTCAGCTTCCAGCGACAGCCAATCAACAATTTTACCCTTACCTTCGTCGCCCCACTGAGCGCCGACCACCGCGACATTCGCCATGGCTCATCAACTTCTCAAAAAAAGAAAAAGCCCTACGCAGTAACGCGAAGGGCTGGTTACGCTCAGTGTCTAGCGCAGGATCGCCGGGCGGTAAAGACCAAGTTCTAGCGACGGGTTAACCTGCGCGATGATAGGGATGACCACTGAGAATGGTCATGGCGCGATAGATTTGCTCAGCGGCTAGAATACGAACCAATTGATGCGGCAACGTCATCGCGCCGAATGAAAAAATAGCCTGAGCGCGAGTTCGAAGTCTTGGCGCAAGACCTTCCGAGCCGCCAATAGCGCACCAAAGCGCTTTTCGTCCGTTATCGCGCTCTTTTTTGATAAAATCAGCAAAGTTGAGACTATCCGCCGCCAAGCCAGTTTCATCAAACAGCACTAAAGCTGCGTCTTGCGGTAAAAAGGACAAAATATCTTCCGCCTCCTGCGCCATGCGCTCGGCGGGAAGCTTGGCCCTGCTCTCTTCTATCTCTCTTAATTCAAGGCCTTCAAGTCCAAGGCGTCTCAGAGCCGCTATCCGCTCGCTATAGCGCTGATAAAGTTCGCGCTCGGGTCCCGCCTTTAGCCGACCGATACAGATTAACCCTAAACGCATCGAGCAAGATCTCTCAAATCAGAGACCGCGCGGCTCCTGCGGTCGATCACCGCTCCACATCTTTTCAAGATTGTAGAATTGCCGCACTTCTGGACGAAACACATGAATGATGACATCGCCGGCATCGATCAAAACCCAGTCGCATTGCGGCAGGCCCTCGACCCGAGGAGCGCTCACGCCCGAAGCTTTGCAAGCTTTTATCGCCTTGTCCGCGATAGAGCCTACATGCGTCGTCGATCTTCCCGTCGTAATAATCATTTGGTCAGCGAGCGCTGTCTTACCACGCAAGTCGATAGAGATAATGTCCTCGGCTTTCGCGTCTTCGAGACTGGATAATATATTTTGCAAAATCGTCCCTGGTCGAGACGGTTGTGATCCGTCATCTGATTGAGGCGCTGTCTGAGCTGCTGATAAAATTGGCGTCGACAGCGTTTAGACCCTCTAGCTGCACAGTCGTCATCGCATGATCGCGCGACCGCAGGGTTAGGATGAGACGCTTTAGCAAAGATTGCAATAGAGCGGTCAAATGAGGCGGGCCAGACATGAAAAAAACCCGGCATGCGGCCGGGTTGGAGAGGCGGTTCAGGCTAATCGAGAGGCGGGAGGAACCTCAAAGGCTGAACAAGCGGACTATAGCAGATTTTGCCCCATAACGCCCAAGCTTAATTTTGACCTAAATCATTTACTATCTAATAGTTTTAGATTTAGGTAAGTTTGTTGATCCAAGATTTATGATAATCTCAAATAATTTCATTGAGTTATAAGTTCAGGCGGCGATGCGCAAGGCTGCGCGCCCTCAATCGCGCAAGATTGATAAAATCCTCGCCAGAGCGCCTAATCAGGCCCCCCCGACATTAGAAAACGCGCAAAAATGCCGAATCAAGGGATGAGCGCCAAGGCTCCCGAGGTGGTCCGCGCCTCTAAAGCCGCATGCACGCCGCGGGCGTCCGATAGCGGATAACAATCGGGAGGCTGAATTTTCAAATCGCCCCGTTTGATTGCCTTAAGCAAATCTTGCGTCATAGCTTCATAGTCCTTGCGGCGCGCAATATAATCAAAGAGCGATGGACGCGTTGCATAAAGCGATCCTTTCTGCGTGAGCAGACCTAGTTCGAAAGCGGAAATTGGCCCCGAAGCGGAACCGAAGCTGACAAATAAACCAAAGGGCTTTAAACAATCGAGCGAGGCGGGAAAAGTCGCCTGGCCAACGCCGTCATAAACAACATCGCAGAGTTTTCCTTTCGTGAGTTCCCGAACGGACTGCACAAAATCTTCTTCTCGATACAAAATGACATGATGCGCGCCCGCAGCAAGCGCAAGCTGACCCTTTTCTGCAGATCCAACTGTCGCAATAACTTTAGCGCCTAACGCACGCGCCCACTGGCACAAAAGCTGTCCAGTTCCGCCTGCGCCAGCATGGATAAGGATGCAGTGTCCTTTTTTTACGCGAAAGGTGCGCCGCAGGAGATATTGCGCCGTCAATCCTTTCAGCATCATTGCCGCGCCTTGATCAAAGGAAAGTGATTTTGGCAAATGAATCACTGACGCCGCATCGATGTTGCGCGCTTCGCTATACCCTCCCAACGCGCCGATATAAGCGACACGCTCGCCAATTTTAAATCCCTTGACCCCCTCCCCTACAGCAAGCACTTCACCGGCGCCTTCATGCCCCGGAATGAAGGGATAGCTCGCAGGGTAAGCGCCTGTGCGACGATAAATATCAATAAAATTTACCCCGATCGCGCGATGGCGGATTTGCACCTCGCCTGGAGCCGGCGCAGCGAGAGACACCTCTTCATACCTTAGCTCTTCCACGCCGCCGGGCTGATGCACACGGATCGCCTTAACCATCGCCGTCTCCCTCATTTTTTAGTGTGTTAGGCATAATTTATAATCCTCAAAAAACAAATCCGGCAGATCAGGACAATCTTGACTTCAAGTGCTGTGCTGAGAGGTCTATAACAAGCGCGCAACAGGAGAATGCAATGCGCGCGAACCGTGAGTTAACGCCACAGGCCCATGAAAAAGCGGATATTCTAATCGCCGGGGCCGGCTCGACCGGTCTTGCCGCCGCTCTGGCTTTCGCCAAATCAGACTTGAGCATTAAACTTATAGGTCGCGTGCCGCCGCCGCTTCCTGGCCGCACTGTCGCTTTGTTCGAAGCTTCAATCCGATTTCTCGACGCGCTTGGCGCGCTTGAGCGCGTGACTGCAATTGGCTGCCCAATCGAAGCAATTCGCATGATCGATGACACCGACCAATTATTGCCCGTGCCGCCGCTGACTTTAAGCGCGCGTGAAATTGATTTACCTGCGCTGGGCGTTAATATTTCAAACGATGATCTCGTCGGCATCCTGCGCGATCTCGTCACGACGCATCCTAATATAGATTTCATTGACGCAGATATTATTGATTATGAATTAGGCGTGAGCAGCGGTATTGCTGTTTTAAATGATCAACGACGCATAGAGGCAGACTTCCTTATCGCCGCCGATGGCCGCAACAGCCGCGCGCGCGCAGTCGCCGGCATTGACTTAAAAGAATGGACCTACCCACAAATCGCGCTTACCGCGATGGTGCGTCATGAATTTGCGCACGCAAATATGTCGACTGAATATCATACCCGCTCAGGCCCCTTCACGCTGGTGCCTTTGCCTGCGCTTCCAAATGCGCCACATCGCTCCAGCCTTGTCTGGCTGATGAATACGGAAGACGCCCGACGTCGCCTTGCAGCACCACGAGAAGAACTTGAATTTGAAATCGAAGACTTTGCTAAATCAGAATTTGGCGTGATGCGACTTGAGAGCGACATCGGACAATTTCGCATGGGCGGCATGCAAGTCTCCCAACATGGAAAAGGTCGCCTCGCGCTCGTTGGCGAAACGTGTCATGTGTTCCCTCCCATCGGCGCGCAAGGTCTTAATCTCTCCTTACGCGACGTTGCAGATTTAGAAGATTGTTTAGCCAGTGTTGACTTGAGAAATGAAGCCGAATTAGCCCGCGCACTCGCGCGATATGATCGCCACCGTCACGCAGACATTGGTTTCCGAACGTCGGGCGTAGATATTCTTAATCGCTCGCTCATTATTCCTTATTTGCCAGTTGATCTCTTTCGTGGCGCAAGCTTTTTGGCGGTTTCTGTGCTCAGTCCGCTCAGACGCGCAATTATACGCGAGGGCATCCTTCCCCATTTTGCGCTACCAAGAATGATGCGCGATCCTCATCAGATCAAATACGTTTAAACAGCGGTAGCGGAGCGCGTTATATTTTATTGCCTTCTTCGCCAGCTCTGACACATCTCCAGCGCTTAATTGACAGATTTGGATGCTCTCCGGACCATTGCGCGATATAGGGCATTGCTTGCATCATGCAGGTGTTGGGCGAGGCTGTGGCTGTTTCGAAGGTCAGCTTTCTCTCATCGCAAGACTCAGGCTGGACGAGGGAACAGACGGTGAGGATGAGTTGGATGTAATTCATCGCTACCCCTTTGCCAGAAAACCGTCCATTGGAAGACAGGTTATCTTAATCTAGAGTAGTCACCCCCTTAGTGGGGTCAATATCTCGCCTTTGCCATAAACCGACGTGTCGCCGCCATATCGGCGCAACTTACGCGATAAAAGTCGCGCAGCGTTAGCGCTTGCCGACTCAAGACTCCGGCCAAGCAAGCCGATGTAAGTTAAGTGATGCGCACCACAATCGAGATAGGTTGGTCCCAAATCCTTACACTGCGCCAAAATCAAAGTGCCACGCTTGTTGAGATAGCCAACGCGCCCCTGCGTTGCGCCCAACACGACGATCGTGCCAGCGATCACTCTCGACCCCAAATCTTCCGCAGCAGAGCCTTCAATCACAATTACGCCGCGACGCAACCGATCTCCCGCGCGAGAGCCAACGGATCCGCGAATGATTACGCGCCCTCCCGCCATGCCGCTTAATTCGCCTGCAAGCGGGGCGGCAAGAAAGTCTCCTGCATCGCCAGAGATCTCGATTTCTGCGCCTAAATTACCCGAGGCGGCATAAGCTCCCGCAGATCCCGTTACTGTGATCCGCCCGCCATACGCCAAACGCCCCAATTGCGCGCCGACATCCCCATCAACATGAATGGAAAATTCCGGTAAAAGCTTTGCGCCAATTAGATCAAAGCGCGAAGAACCGCCTTCATATCGAAGATTTTTTAAATCCCCTGGCGAGATCTCAAAAATATCGCCGACCTTTGTTGAAAATTTTGTAACGCCAATGTCAATTTTTTCAATTTGCGCAGGAGATAGTCCCGCCAAACGATCGGGCGTCAATACTGAAAGATCAACGCGCTGCGGAGGCTCTTGACGAAGCTTGAGGGTGAAGGGCTTCACGGCAACAATTCCTTCAAATGATAATGGAATGGTCCAAGTTTGCCGCCATAATTTCCTGCGCCGATACGTTTTGCGCCTTGCTCTGGTCCCATGTCGATTATGGCTTTTAATCCGGCGCGCATTGCAGCGGAAACAGCTGCGTCAGTTAACCCGTCAATCACGATTTCAAGGACACAGCCAATGTCTTCATCTAGCGCGCTTTTAGTGACGCCGCGAAGCGTTGGACAGTAAGCGTCATTCGTTGACGCGCCCATGCCCTTATATTTTGATCCCACCTTCGAACCAGATCGTACGATGCCGCCGGGGAAAGGCGCAATAGCGTCACGAACGGATTGCACGGCGGCGACGCCTGCTTCCGTCGCCCGCATGGTCGAGTCCCAGTCAGCTCCCATAACCAACAAATTGCCGCCGCCGACAGACTTCTTCGTCAGTCCAACCTTGCCTTCGCAGAAAAACTCGCCATCCATGACTGGAACGCGCCAGTAACGCCGACCCTCGACAACCTTGGACATTTGCCATTTATCGCCAAACTGTCGAACTGCGTCGCCAACTTTAATTTCAAATTCGCCTGGGACTGTTGAGTATACCGCAGAACCTGGACAGGTGAGCACGCATTGACCCAGCCGATTCACTAGTTGTTTTTCTGCGTCTTTTGACGACATCGCAAATAACAAAGCGCGCACGCCTGGACGCCCATCCGGCGTTTCCTCTGGCGGCACCTCATAATCAATGCCTGCTTCACATCCGCAGCCGATGACCGATGTTGCAAATCCGGTCATGGTTTGCGCTGCTTGACGAGCCCATTTAACATTTGGTCCAGTAATGAGTATGCCCGTGCCGCTCATCGGGAAGGCTTCAGCAAAACTATCGTCGATGCGAACGCCATTGCGAACTAATTCCGGCATGCGACCTCCGCAAAAGCATTTTCCTTTGGCAACGCAGCCTCCGAAATATTAAAGATTGTCCGCGGCAACCCATAGAGCTCGGCATAATAAGCATCTAACCGCTGATGAATATTTTTGTCATAGGCTGGACTAATATGCAGTGTTTTACCACGCGTATAATGCGTTACATTTCCATCGCGCACGACGCGCTCGCCATCCTTAAATACATATGCCGCCCGTCTAAACATCGCAGCAATATCCTTGCTGGGCTTGTAAACCGCTATGTCCGCGACAGAGCCAACGCCTAATTGTCCCCGATCCTTAAAACCGAATAATTTCGCGGCGCCAGAGCGACTCATCTGAGCAATTTCATAAAGCGTATATTCCCGCGAGATCGATGGGAGAGTCGTATGCTCCAATACATCGGCGGGCAGGCGCGCCATCATCTGGGCGCGAAGATCTGCACTCATCAAGAGGGCGAAGAGATCCGGATATGCAGTGAAAGGCCCGCCATTAGGATGATCTGTCGTAAAATAAACCTGCTCAGGATTTTGAATGAGTAAAAACAACTCCAATCCGGCCGCCCATTGAATCGCGTTATAGTAATTTGAAATCTTATAAGCGTAGGGCACAACGCCGCCGCCATTGGCGTCACCGTCGAAGATCGCGCCCTTTCTAGGAATAGCGCCGGAAAGACTGTTGAATTGCTTCAAGACATCCGATGAGATTGTCACCGTATCGGAAAACATCACCTGGCCAACATCTACAGAAACATTGGGATTGGCATTGATTTTTTCGGCAAAACGCGCGCTTGCGGATGAGAAGCCATGCTTGCCCTCAACGCCGTAGGCGTAAAACTGCACATGCGCCAAATGCAGCGGCAATCCCTCAGCGGCATCTATCGTCTGCAACGCAGTGTCAATATTACCAGCAATCCCAAGATTATTCATATGAAGATGCAAGGGATGGGGCACACCCACCGCCTGGGTGGATTTCTGCAGCAATTGAAAAATTTGGCGCGATGTCACCCCATAAAAAGGCACAACATCATCAAGCCCGAAAGCGCGCATGTTTTCTTTAAAACTCTCACAGCCGCCTGGATTAATGCATTTGAGACCAAGCGAATGCGTGTTGCTTACCGTCAACGCGACATAATCATTAATAGCGCTCTCAGAAGCGCCTTGCCGCATCATGCGCAAAAGAAAATCGTCATTCCCCAATACAGTCAATGCGCCCTTATCAATGATCGGGACGTCATTGAGTTCAAGATGCGTTTGCAAAGCGTGATGCGGAGCCATTGCGGGCTCCACGACTGTCGTAAACCCCATCTGGGCGTAAAGACGACCCGTCTCATAGGTCGACCACTTGGCTGTTGATAACGGCGTGCCAACAAGACGCGCGCGCACAGCGCGGTGAAGTTCGGGCAATAATAACCGCGCCGTATTCACATTCCCGCCAGCAATATGGGAGTGAATATCAATCGCGCCCGCCATCACAACATGGCCCGAAACGTCAATTTCAACATCGCCCTTATTATGCGCTGGGGGCGCAACAATGCGGCCGTCCTGAAACCAGACATCACCGATCGTATCTTGTTTCGTTGCAGGATCGACGATATGGCCGCCGCGCAAAACTGTTAGCACGAAGAGGCCTCCGAAATTTCAGCTAAAATCGCGTCGATAACGATGCCGACGCTTGGTGTCGCGGTTGATTGGCTGGCTTTGCGCAAGGTCATTGCGGCAATTTCCTGCGCATATTCAACAGCGTCATGCGTCACGCCTGGCTGACCGACTTCGATGTAAAGACCATGGCCGGGCTGTTTGCCGGCCGGGGCAAGCGTAATTAAAGGCAAATCGGCGCGTGACCAAGGCGGTGGCTCTCCATCATAAGCAGAAATCCAGAGCGCAGCGTCCGCTTCACCGCTTTCCACGAGACGCCGAGCCTCAAACCGCCATGCATCATGTTCAGGATAACCCCGACCAAATGCTGTGCGAGGCGGAAAGCCGGTCATCCAGCCTGCAGCCTGGGTAACGCCAGCTGCGCCCGCGCGCGCGCCAATTGGAACCCCCGTGCAACGCGTCGACACATTGAGATCTGCAACGATCCCCTGCAGCATTTCTATCGCTAACGCATCGAGACCGGCGGAAGCCGACCAAACAACGACGCCAAAATGCGCCGACTTAAGGGCTTGGGCGATTTCGGCGATTGCTGGCGTCGCGCCCGCCGCTTCTCTCGTGATCGGGCGCCCGCCTATGGTGGCGCGCAATTGGGCTAGCAAAGAACTGATTTCTGACACCGGCGCATTAATACTAAGCGCGCCAACACCTTTTGCTTCAGAAGCATCAGGCCCCAGCCAAAAGATTTTTCTGGGCGCGCCCGCTTGCGCGCCATGTCGCGGCGATTGATCAGGCGCCAGACGCTCAACCATGCTCGGCCAGAGTTTTGTCAGTCCCGGACCCACAAATAAGAAGCAATCAGCCCTGACGCGCGCCTCATTCGGGGTTGTCGTAAACATGCTGAAGGATCGCATGACGTCAAGATCGGCGAGAATTTCCTCAGAGGCGAGATGGTCAAAAGCCCCCCGAACGCGTTCTGCAAGCAAAATCGCTGAACGCGCGCCAGCGATGTCGGCGCCCAGGCCAGCAATAAGCGGGAAGCGCGCGCTGCGTAAAATATCCGCCGCCTTGCGATAGGCTTCTTCTAAAGAGATAGTTTTTCCCTCGAGCGTCGCCTTGCTCATTGTTCCCTGCCCCGCCGCTAAAGCCGCCTAAACTCTATGTTTCTGTTTTGAAGCGCTTCCCGCGCCTTACGCGGGCGTCCTACCCTTAATTCCTGCCTATCAGCCGGGGCGGCGCCTGTCGAGACGCCCTATGTTAAGCCGCGAATCTCCTTTTTGGCCTTGATGAAACGCTGGCGGGTTGGTCTCGGGCAAAAATCATTGCTGTGAGATGGGCGACAAACACCCCTCTAAGAGCGGGCTATGCGCTACAGGGAAGCGGCCTGAGACCCATTTGCCTCGTCCCTATGATCATGATAATTAGCCTACCAGCTTAACCCTGCCTCTCTGACAAACCAATGAGCAGGAAGCAGCGATAAAAGTTTCAAACGGAGGAAACACAATGGCTTGGAGCACACCTGTGATCGTTGAAGTCTGCGTCGGCATGGAAGTCACCAGCTACGCATCCGCTGAGATTTAAATTCTCTTTGGCGCCGGCGTCTTACGCCAGCCTAAAAGAGTTCTGATTTTATCGAGCCGACAAAGGCGATTTCGCATAAAAGCGAAGT
This sequence comes from Methylocystaceae bacterium, assembly GCA_009921565.1. Classification (GTDB taxonomy): domain Bacteria; phylum Pseudomonadota; class Alphaproteobacteria; order Rhizobiales; family Beijerinckiaceae; genus Methylocystis. The sequence goes on from RFXM01000001.1 coordinate 27,109, forward strand.
GTCTTTGTCGGCTCGAATTTTTTTATTCTTACGCCTTCAACCCAGCGGAGATTTCATGGGCGCGCGACTTGCGAAACTGGCTCGGGAGATCTTGCCCTCCCTGCTCGTCCTTTTCCTAGTCAGCAGCGCTAGCGCGCAAAACGCAGAAGAAGAAAAACTCTTTAGAGACGCAAAAGCTGCCTTCCAACCAATCAAAATATCGTCGGCTGCAAGCGACCCGCTCAGTCTTGCGCGAATTAGTTTAGGACGCCGCCTATTTTTTGAAAATCGCGTCTCAGCCGATGGCAATATTAGCTGTGCGCACTGTCACATAGCCGAAAAGCACGCCAGCGATGGATTACCCAAGGCAATCGGCGTTTTTGGTAAAGAAAATCAGCGCAACGCGCCAACAATCTTTAATGCTGCGCTGAACTTTAAGCAGCATTGGCGCGGCGATCGAGAGTCGCTTGAAGATCAAGCAGAAAAATCTTTGCTTGGACCGGCAAGCTTCGGCAACACAGATCAACAAAGCGCGATGGCGAAACTCAAGGCGATCCCCGGCTATACAGTCGCTTTTGCGCAAGCTTTTCCTGGTGAGGAAGACCCGATCACGTCGAAAAATTGGGGGCGCGCGATCGCTGCCTATGAACGTACGCTTCTTTCGCCCTCTCGATTTGACGCCTATTTGGCTGGAGAAAAAAACGCGCTGAGTTCGATTGAACAAAATGGTCTCAGACTTTTTATTCATAGCGGCTGCGCCGGCTGCCATAATGGGCCCGGCATTGGAGGCGCAAATTTTCAAAAATTTGGTCTCTATGAGGATTATTGGAAGGAGACAGGCGGCGCGCCCATCGACAAAGGCCGCGCAGATGTAACAAAGAATAATGACGATCTTTATCTGTTTAAGACTCCTAGCCTACGCAATGTCGCTAAGACCGCGCCCTATTTTCACGATGGTTCAGTCGCAAATTTAACGCAAGTTGTGCGTATCATGAGTAAAATACAATTAAATAAACAGCTTTCTGACGGCGAAACAGCTAGTATTGTCGCTTTTCTCAATAGCCTTACCGGAACCGCGCCAGAAACCTATGCGCCGCTTGAGCCTTTTCCCGATCAATAGGACAAGCATTAATCTTAAGTATTTCTCACTTGAGAGAGTAAGATAAAGCAGTCATACAAACACCATGAAACGATTAAGCGCCATCCTATGGCTGCTCCTAGCGGCTCTCCCAGCCTACGCACAAACGCTGACCATTAAAGTTGGCGTCTTGCGCCAGACCCACATTAGGGAAACTCTCTCTATTCTCGATCTACCCGCGATAGATGACGGCCTTGCTGGCGCCCTCCTGGGCGCGATCGACAATAATACGACAGGAAAATTCACTCAGCAAAACTACGAGGTAATAGACTCGAAACTTGATCAGGACGCTGACCTTGCGAAAGAAACTGATGCCCTTATAGATAAAGGCGCGCATTTCATCATTGCAGATCTCCCGGCGCAAAACTTATTAGATGCGAGCGCGATAGCAAAAAAACGCGACGCGCTCTTGTTCAATATCTCTGCGCCTGATGTGAGTTTACGCGAAGAAGATTGTCGCGCGAATATAATCCATGTTGCGCCTGATCGCACGATGCTCGCCGATGGATTAGCGCAATATCTGATCTGGAAACAATGGCGACGCTGGCTTCTCATTAAAGGCTCTCATCCGGAAGACGACTCCCTCGCCCAAGCCTATCGCCGGGCCGCTAAAAAATTTGGCGCTAAAATTGTTGAAGAAAGACTCTACGAAGACACAGGCGGGGGGCGACGAAGCGACTCAGGCTCCGTCCAAACGCAGCGACAAATGCCAACGCTCACTCAAAACGCAGCGGGCTATGATGTCTTGCTTGCAGTTGATGAAAATAACGTTTTCGCGGATTATTTGCCTTATCGCGCATGGGAGCCAAAACTTGTTGTCGGCTCTGCTGGCCTTTACCCGACTAATTGGGACGCCGCTCATGAACAATGGGGAGCCCATCAACTCCAAAATAGATTTGTCGCAAACTACCATCGGACCATGAATGCGAGGGACAATGCCGCCTGGCTTTCAATGCGCATAATCGGCGAGGCGGCGGTGCGGACACAGTCAAATAGACCCAGCGATGTGCTGACCTATATTGTGGGTAAAGATTTCTCTATCGCTGCATTCAAAGGCGTGCGTTTAACGATTAGATCTTGGAACCAGCAATTACGCCAACCCATTCTTCTTTCTGATGGACGCATGACCATATCCGTCTCGCCGCAGGAGGGGTTTCTTCATCAAACGAGCGAACTCGATACGCTCGGCTATGATCAGCCCGAAACAAAATGTAGGCTCAAATGAATAAATTACTTCTAATTTTAATTTTTGCAGCCTTAACTTTCGCCTCGCCCGCCGCAGCCTATCTTGCCTATGTGAGCAATGAAAAAGGCAACACGATCTCTATTATAGATACCGATAAACTTGATGTCATCTCCACCGTTAAAGTTGGGAGGCGGCCGCGCGGCATCGAGTTAAATAAAGACGGGTCAGAACTTTATATTTGCGCCGGCGACGATGATGCAATCCAAGTATTCGACGCTAAGGCTCAAAAAATCACCGGCAAGCTCCCCTCTGGTCCTGACCCAGAATTATTAACGCTCAGTCCAGATGGAGACATAATCTATGTTTCCAATGAAAATGATAATTTGGTTACGCTCATCGACATTAAACGCAAAGATCAAATCGGCGATATTCCGGTTGGCGTAGAGCCAGAGGGCATGGCGATTAGTCCTGACGGCAAATTACTTGTTAATACGTCTGAAACAACAAATATGGCGCATCTTATCGACACAAAAACGAAAACAATTATCGCCAATATCCTTGTTGATAACCGTCCAAGATTTGCAACATTTAAACCAGATGGATCAGAGCTTTGGGTCTCTTCAGAAGTTGGCGGAACAATAAGCGTCATTGATCCCGAGAAAAAAATTATCAAGCAAAAAATCTCCTTTGACGTACCAGGCATGTCAAAAGAGGCAATTCAGCCAATAGGCGTCTCGATCACGCGCGATGGCTCTCGCGCTTTTGTTGCGCTTGGTCCCGCCAACCGCGTCGCTGTTATTAATGCGCAGACGAAAGAGGTTGAAAAATATCTCCTCGTCGGACAACGCGTTTGGCATTTAGCCTTTACGCCCGATGAAAAATATCTGCTTACCGCAAATGGCGTTTCGAATGATGTCTCCATCATAGACGTCGCCAACCTTAAGGTTGTTAAATCCATCCCTGTCGGCGCATTTCCCTGGGGCGTTGTCGTGGCGCCGCAATGAACGCACCCCCTCCTCCAGCCCTCGCCGTAACCAACCTTACGCATGCCTACGGCGCGCGCAACGCCTTGGAGGATGTCACATTCTCCACTCCACAAGGTCGGTTTACTGTCTTGCTGGGATTAAATGGCGCCGGGAAGACAACGCTATTTTCTCTCATCACGCGGCTTTACTCGGCGCAAAGCGGCGAAATAAATATCTTTGGCGTTAATATTAGTCGTCAACCTAGCGCCGCGTTACGCCAATTAGGCGTCGTCTTTCAATCTCGCACCTTAGATCTTGAACTCAGTCTAATACAAAATTTGCTCTATCACGCCGCCTTGCATGGCATTGAGCCCGCAAAAGCCCGCATTCTTGGTCTTGCTGCGCTCGAGCGCGCAGGTCTTTTAGGACGCGCGCAGGATAAAGCGCGGACGCTTTCAGGCGGACAAATGCGACGTGTTGAAATTCTGCGCGCATTGATGCATGCGCCGCGGCTGCTCCTCCTTGATGAACCTACAGTCGGCCTAGACATTAAGGCGCGCGCGGACCTTATTGCGCAAGTGCGCACCCTTGTGAAAGAGCAAGGCCTGAGCGTTCTTTGGACAACGCATCTTATTGATGAAATCGCTCATGATGATGAAATTATTATTCTCCATCAAGGTAGAATCCTCGCAAGCGGACGCGCAGATTCCATTATTGAAAAATCTGGCGCCGCGACCATTAGCGATGCCTTCGCCTTAATTACTGGAAATCACGCCGAAAGGCTCCAGACATGAGCATGACAGCGCTAGATGGCATCAAACCCCTTACTCTTCGACAATATTTCATTTGCCTATGGGGCATCGTCTGGCGAGAGGGACTTAGATTCCTACATCAACGCGAGCGCTTCATCTCTGCGCTTGTTCGCCCACTCGTTTGGCTCTTCATTTTCGCTGCTGGCTTTCGACAGGTGCTTGGGATTTCAATTATCCCTCCCTATGACACCTATATATTGTATGAGGTTTACATCACGCCGGGATTGATGGCGATGATTCAGCTCTTCAATGGCATGCAGTCTTCTTTATCTATGGTCTATGACAGAGAAATGGGCAATATGCGCACATTGCTCATTTCTCCCTTTCCAAGATGGTTTTTACTTAGCTCTAAACTCTTTGCGGGCGTCTTTGTTTCTATCTTGCAGGTCTATGCATATCTGCTCATTGCATATTTTTGGGAAATTGAGCCGCCCAGCTTATGGGGCTACGCGACAGTTTTACCCGCGCTTGCTCTGTGCGGCTTAATGCTTGGGGCGCTAGGTATGGTTCTGTCTTCTTTAATCAAACAGCTTGAAAATTTTGCTGGCGTAATGAATTTCGTAATTTTTCCGATGTTCTTCGCCTCTTCCGCGCTTTATCCGCTTTGGCGCGTAAAAGAATCGAGCCCGTGGCTTTATTATGTTTGCGCCCTCAATCCCTTCACGCATGCAGTCGAGCTCATCCGCTTCGCCTTTTATCAAAAATTTGATTGGATATCCTGCGCAGCCGTTGGCGCCTACACAGCTGTATTTCTGATTGCAGCGCTGATAGCCTACGATCCTGCTCGCGGTATGTTAATGCGCAAAAGCGGATAAGATCACTCTTAACAATTTACCAAAAAAAGCGCCTAGACCCCAGTTCAAGCATGATCGCGTACTGCAAGACTTAGCGGATTGGCGGAGGAACGCTTTTATTTGACTCTGCAGCTTTAGATCCAGAGGCAAATTGTGCGCCGAGCAAAATCGCCCGCGCTTCCGTTAATCGTAAGGCGCAATAACCAAACTCAGATTCTTTAGCGTACGATCGGCAGATTTCTTCACGTCTTGATGAAAAGCCCGCCTGCTCTCGAACAATTGAACTTCGAATTTCTTTTTCTTTTTTATTGCGATCGTAAAGGGCGCGAAAATTACTGCGCATTGTCTTTTCAACATCAGCTCGCGCCGCCAGCATATCAGCCGCTTTTTTAGGATCAAATTCGCTTTCTGTCATACCCCAAAGCCCTGCGGGGTCAGCTCGACAATCTGACGATTTCATCTCGCAAGCCTTGCCCTCATGGGAAACAAGCACTGCGCCGTCTAAAACATCAAGGTTAAAAGCGCAGGCCGGCAATTCAATTTGATAGCGTCGCAATCCTGTCTGGCTCTCTATTGTAGCAAGTTTAATTGGCGCGCCCGAAACCTCAACGCGACACTGTTCGCCTGAGCGCGATAGTCGATCGCCAATAAAAATCAACCGCGCTACTTGTAAATCAGCGCCATTACGCGAAAATTCAATCTCGCTTCCAAGCCCATCGCGCTTAAGGGTTTTGCCAATAATTGTCTCCTCCGCCGGAGCTTTTAACATGACAGGACGCAGATGCGCTTCGCCGCCAGAGGCGCTTTTTTTTCCTGAGGTCGCATTTGCGCCTACCGGCGTTGGCGCGACGGCGCCAGGCAAGGCTAACTGCGCGTGCGCCTCAAGCGCGATGAAAAAATAAACACCCGTGAGCGCCGCGGTTAGCTTGAGATAGCGCTGAAACGTCTCAAGCTTTTGGGGGCGAACATCCCCGTCCATCAAGGACAGCCTTTCAAGCAATGCTGCGGCAAGAGAGCGCAAGAGGGTTAGCTGGCTCAACGCGGCGCTAGAACCATAACCATCTGGCGACCTTCCATGGATGGCTCCAGCTCAACCTTAGCGAGCTTTTCTGTCTCAGCCTTCACTCGAGTCAGGAGACGAAAGCCAAGATCTTGGTGCGCAATCTCGCGGCCCCGAAAACGCAGCGTCACTTTGACCTTATCGCCCTCTTCAAAGAACCGGCGCACGGCGCGCATTTTAACGTCATAATCATGATCATCGATACCAGGCCGTAACTTAATTTCCTTGACCTCAACGACTTTCTGTTTTTTACGCGCTTCCGCCGCCTTCTTTTGCTCGGCGAAGCGAAAACGTCCGTAGTCAAGGATTTTGCAAACTGGCGGCTCGGCATTGGGAGCGATCTCGACGAGATCTAAGCCTGCTTCCTCCGCCATAGTCAGCGCGTCCTGGATCGGGATAGCGCCATGATTTTTGCCCTCGGCGTCGATTAACTGCACATCGCGGGCGCGAATATCTCGGTTGATGCGCGGTCCTTCTTTCAATGGGGCCGCAGCAGTCTTCATAGGTCGGCGAATGGAACATCTCCCTTTTGATCAATAGTCTGATGAGCAGCCAAAGCTTTGGCCGCGGTCTCTCCCGCCGGCAAGACCCGCCGGCAGGTTTTGGGGAGATTCACACTCCCGTGACGCAAGTCAACTGCCTAAGAGGAAGAAACCCGTATTTTTCTTGCCTCCCCCAAGAAAACTGGCGCATTGGGGATAATTAAGGGGCTCAAAATGCGCCCGCCAGAGCTGGGCAACCCTGACAGGCCTCTCCGCCCGAACGCTGACAACTCGGCTCTGGGTCGCTTTGTGTCAGGGGTTTTGCAATATGGGCAAGCTGCCGCTGCGCCCGCGCGGCGCCACAAGCTGGGCAGGCTGGCGTCTCGTCAAAACGACTTAAGGCCTCAAATTCATGTGCGCAATTTACGCAGGCATAATTAAAGAGCGGCATAAAAAAAGATCATCTTCCCTTTACCCCACGATCAAAAGGCTTTTACACTTTTCATTGGTTGCCGCAAAGAGAACGATCCGACGACGCGCCCCCTTTCTCATTGCCATCGCCGTAAAAATTCACCTCTGCGTTAATCCTGAGTTGGATCCTGCCTCATGACACTCTACGCCCCAACAGACGACATTCTCTTCGCCCTAAAACTAGCTGCTGGCGAAGAAGAGATGACGTCCGGTTTGTTTCAAGATCTCGCCAATGGCTTTGCTGAACAAACAATTTTGGAAGCCGAAAAATTCGCTAAAGCGCAATTATGGCCACTTAATAAAATTGGCGATCAAATTGGCGCGCGCTTTGACGCCGGCGTCGTCACGACTGCGCCCGGCTGGAAAGTAGCCTATGAAAAATGGAAAGAGAGCGGCTGGAATGGACTCTCCGCCGAGGTGGAACATGGCGGCTCAGGACTTCCAATATTGCTTAACGCCGCCTGTACAGAAATCTGGAACAGCGCCAATATCGCTTTCGCGCTTTGCCCCCTTTTGAGCCATGGAGCGATTGAAGCGCTTTCAGCTCACGCCTCAGAAGAATTGAAAAAAATTTATCTGCCTCCAATAATCAGCGGCGCATGGCCCGCGACCATGAATCTAACAGAACCCCAAGCCGGCACAGATCTCGCGTTGCTGAGAACGCGCGCAGAGCGGGATGAAAAAGGCTACTATCGTATTTATGGTCAAAAAATATACATTACTTACGGCGAACATGATTTATCAGAAAATATTATTCATCTCGTTCTCGCGCGCTTGCCAGATGCGCCAAATGGCACGCGCGGCATTTCATTGTTTCTTGCGCCAAAATTTTTAGCAGATGACGCTGGCGGGTTCACCCGACGCAATGACATACGCTGTGTTGGACTGGAACATAAACTTGGCATTCATGGCTCGCCAACCTGCACAATGTCTTTTGGCGATACACAGGGGGCGACCGCCTTTCTAATCGGTGAAGAAAACAATGGTCTCGCCTGCATGTTCACTATGATGAACAATGCGCGACTAAATGTCGGCATCCAAGGCGTGGCTTTGGCGGAACGGGCTACCCAAATGGCGCTTGCTTATGCGCAAGACCGCAAACAGGGACGCGCCCTCGGGGCTGTAAGGACAAGTTCTATTATTGAACATCCCGATGTTATGCGCATGTTGCTAACAATGGCCAGCCTCACATGCGCTGCGCGAAGCATTTGTTTTGAGACTGCCGCTAGTCTTGATAGAGCGTCCCGCGAAAAAGATCCGACAAAAGCAAAAGCCGCTTTCGAGCGCGCAAGCCTCCTCACGCCTATCGCCAAAGCCTTTTCATCGGACATCGCCAATGAAACGACATCGCTCGGCGTTCAGGTATTTGGAGGGATGGGTTATATTGAGGAGACGGGAGCGGCGCAACTTATGCGCGACGCCCGTATCTGCGCCATCTATGAAGGCACTAACGGGGTGCAAGCAGTAGATTTAACAATGCGCAAAATTATGCTCTCAGAGGGCGAAACGCTTGAGAATGAACTAACGAATATGGATAAAATCGCTTATGATGTGAGCTGCGAAAATCTGATCAATGCTGTTCGAGCATTAAAAGAAGCAAGCGCATTCATCCAGCAAACGCTAAAGCATGACCCCAATATTGCGCTTGCCAGCGCAACGCCCTATCTACGTCTTTTTGCGCTCGCTCGAGGCGGTACTTTACTCAGCAAGGCGGCGGATAGGGCAAAGAAAAACAACGACCCCCACAGCATGCGACGCGAAACAATCGCTAAATTTTTTGCCCATCATATCGCTAACAGCGCCCCAGCATTGGCAATGAGCATAATTCATGGCGCAGAATATACGCTAGCTGGAGCGAAAATATTCAACTGCCCATAAACGCGCATAAGGCTTGCTGTTGGCTTGCGCTCATCCGCAACCCAAGCTTACTGCGCCGCCAGAGAATATCCTCCGCGCAGCGAGCCCATTCATGCTCTTTTAGATAGTTTATTTCCGCTTCAAATAACCCGCAGCCAAAATCACGCCCGAGATCCTGCTTGTTTTGGGCGTTGCTTAAAATACGATCCGCGCGCGCGCCATAAGATCGCGCCAAGCGCCACGCCTCTCCTTCGCTTAAAAAAGGCGCTTGTAGACGCAACATTAGATATACGTCTTCAAATAATTTCTCGCCGCCAGGAAGTTTTGCTTCTTTTGTCCAAGCCATCCCTGCATGCGCAAAAAATTTACTTAATTGATCAACCGCATGCTCCGCCAATCTACGCGAGGTTGTTAATTTTCCGCCAAATATTGACAGCGCTGGCGCATGCCCGTCCACTACATCAAGATCAAAAGCATAATCCCGCGTCACAACCGAGGCGCTCAAAGCGCCATCGTCATAAAGAGGTCTGAGACCTGAGTAGCTATAAATAATTTGTTCGCGAGCGACTGGAATGCGCCAGTAATGATTTACCACAGATAAAAGATAATCTCTCTCGCTGTCGCTCATCCTTACCGGCCCTGGCGGCGCGTCATAAGGCACATCTGTCGTGCCGATAAGCGTAAATTCTTGTTCATAGGGAATTACAAAAACGATCCGTCCATCGATGTTTTGTAAAATATAAGCTTGATCGCCTGTATACAGCTTTCGCGTTACAATATGCGATCCCTGAACAAGCCGCATATGCTTGTGAGTCTTAATCTGCAACACATCGTCAATGATCTTTGAAACCCAAGGACCAGCTGCGTTCACTAAACTACGCGCTAAAAGCTCCTGCCCATCCGCCAGCTTAATCCGCCACAAATCGCTGATACGCCGCGCGTCAGTTACACAAGCGCCAACGTTAATTTGTGCGCCGCGTTCTTTGGCGTCTAGCGCATTAAGAACGACAAACCTTGCATCATCCACCCAACAGTCTGAATAGGTAAAAGCTAACAAATATTCGTCTCTCAATGGCGCGCCAACTTCATTAGCGGCAAGCCTAACCATTTGCGATCCTTCAAGTCGCTTTCGCCAGGAAAGGTGATCATAAAGAAAAAGCCCTAGCCTCAGCATCCATATCGGCCGACGGCCCCGTTCATGCGGCAAAACAAATTTTAAGGGCCAAATAATATGTGGAGCGCTGGCGAGCAGTCTTTCGCGTTCCGCCAATGCCTCATGAACAAGCTTAAACTCAAAAAGTTCTAAATAGCGCAATCCGCCGTGAATGAGCTTAGTCGAGGCGGATGACGTTCCGCTCGCTAGATCGTTTTTTTCGCAAAGACAAACAGAAAGTCCTCGTCCGGCAGCGTCTCGAGCGATTGCGCAGCCGTTAATTCCTCCACCAATTATTAGTAAGTCATAGATCATTTGCTTTACCGCGCCATAAGCCGTTAATAGGCTGTTTCAAAGGGCGCCATCGACCCGCACAACGCTTTTTCCGCCGCCGCGCCGCTCAACGCAAATCTTAGTTGCAATTCTTTGTTGTAACGCCTCGACATGGCTTATTACCCCCACACGGCGTCCCTGGCCTTGTAAATTTTCCAACGCGTCAATTGCTATATCTAGGGTTGCGCCATCTAGAGATCCAAACCCTTCATCGATAAATAAGGTATCGATGAAAGAGTCGCGACCCTCGAGCCCAGCGAGCGCTAGGGCAAGCGCCAAAGAAACCAAGAAACGCTCTCCACCTGAAAGCGACCGCGTTGATCGACGCTCATCTCCCAGATCTCGGTCAATCACATGAATCCCTAATCCATCAGTCTCGATTGATTTTTCAAGAACATAACGCGATGTTAAATACTTAAGTCTCTGATTGGCTAAAACAATGAGATGTTCAAGGGTCATGCTTTGAGCAAAGCGTCTAAATTTATCGCCACTCTTAGAACCAATCGCCTCATTGATTTCATCCCAAATCTGCCGCTTGGCGGCCGCAAGCGAGATGTCTTTATTGATGTCATGAACGCGCGCCTGCGCAAGATCATCTGTCTCGAGCTGCTGCCGCAACGCCCCAATCCTGATAGAGCAGGAGTCAATTTGATGTTTAAATCCTTCGCTTCTCTCAATGAGCTGGTCTCGAGAGAGGCCACCTATAAGCGATTTCTGGATTTCTTGCACATCGTTTAAGCGCGCAATTCTTGTCGACTCTGTTATCGCAAAAGTTTCTTTGGCCGCGCTAATGTTAGCTTGTAGAGTAAACAAATCTTCATCATCCTCTAGGATTTTCTGCACAAGCGATGCTTCCAACCCAGACATAATTAAAGAGGATCTGAAAGTTGAATCTAAATCTTCGTAGCGCTTTCTCGCGTTAGCTAATTTTTTAAAACAGTCCATATATTGCATATCGATTACAGCGATATTTTTTTCCAGCTCATTAAGCTGCTCCCTTAATAGGTCGCGCTTTTCTTTTGCGGCGCACTGATCCGACTCAATTTCTCTGCGATTTAATTCAATATCCCCATCAGAGAAAACCGCAATACGTTGTTCTTTCAGCTTTTGCAGGTAATTTTCTTTTTCTTGGCAGGCCTGCTCGGCAAGACTCAGATCTTGTGAAAATTCAAAATTTTGCGCTAAGCGGCTAGAAATCTCTAAATCTAGCGAAAATAATTCCTTGTTGCAGGACTCAAAAGCGTGACGTAACGCTAAAAGACGCGTTGCTTTGTCTTTCAAAACTTGACGCACATGCGTCGGCGTATCCTCAATTGCCCGCCGATCTAGCTCGCATGCCTTTAGAATGGGATTTAAAAAAAGATCCAGCTCCGCGAGCCGGTCTTGATTGCTTGAGAAAAGCTGACTTAACCGCGACTGTTCAACACCCTTAACATGTTTTTTCTCGCTGAGATGCGCTCGCGCCTCTTGTGTGTGGGCCAAAGCTAGATTTGCCGCATCAAAACTGCTGCGCAATTTATCTCGTAAGATCCGCAAATCTTTAACAGATTTAACATCCTGCTCCAGCTGGGCGTGAGCCTCCAAAGAGGCTGCTTTGAGCAACGTTAATGGCGTTAGCGCCTGGTCAATTTCTATCTGCTCTAAACCAAAGCATCCTGATTGAAAAATATTTTGAAAGTCCTGTTGAGACTTTATAATTTTTTTCGATAGGTCATCTTCTTGACGCTGCAAGGCGAGACTCTCTGCGCGCAGAGCTGATTCCTGCGCGCTCCGGGCGATCACTTCTGCGCCTGTTTGCGTTATCAGTTGAAGCATTGCTTCGCGTTTCGCGCTTATGGCTGCGACAAGCTGCTGCGCAGCGCTCTCTTCACGAGTAAAGACATGCTCAAGGCTTCCGCAAACAGGACAAGCGCAGTCAGGCTGGAGCGAGGCGCGCAAGCGCAAAGCCTCTGGCGCGTTCATAGCGTCTGCGAGATCTCCAAGCCTCCTCGCCTCCATATCCTCTAAGACCTGGCGTTCTTGGCGTTGTTTTAATTTAGTCAATTCTTCAGAAATATCGCTCAACTCTTCCATGAGGGCTGCGCGGTATTGTCTAATCGTATTTTTCTCTTTTTTTGTTTCTAAACATTGCGTGGCGAGCTCTAAAAGGACATTAATCTTCGAGATTTTTTCCAAACTCTCCCTAAAACTCTCTTCGATTTCATCTGCGTTTTTTTCCTCTAGGATATGCTCGTAATTATGAATTTCCTTAAGAAAATGCTCCCTCTGAGCTAAAGCATGCGCTTCAGAGGTTTCGAGACGTTCTCGATCTATCTCATAGCTCGCGATCTGCTCTTGCAAAAGACGCATCTGTGCGAGCGTCTGCTGGCTTTTTGCTAAAAGAGCCTGGCGCGCATCAAGCCGCCGTTCGATGTCTTCTAGCTGCTCGCTTAACTTCGAAAGATCCGCAAACGCCGCTAACTCTTCTGTTAGCTCTGAACGCTCCACGAGTAGTTCTAAGCGCCTTTGCTCTCCTTGCGCTAGGGCGCATCTAGTTTCCTCTAATTTTTTGATACGATCATTGATCGCTCCACGCGCCTCAAGCACTCCTGGCGTGAGTGTTTGTATGGCGATATCAAGCCTTGAAGCCTCTAACCAGATCGGCGAAAGTCGCGCATTCTCGAGACTAATTTCTACAAGTCTTTGTTGCGCCGCTACCTCTTGATCTTGAATCTTTCTCTGAGCTTCCTTAGTCGCCTCCAGCTCAACCGTCAGCGCTCTAGCTTGTTCTTCAAGCTTAAGCGTTACATCTTCGGCTTCTTTGGCCTTAAGATAGTTAAGGCGCAAAGGCTCAAAACGTTGACGTATTTCTAGATAAGCAATCTTTGGCTCCAAAACCTCAAGAGCGCGTCGCGCTTCTTCTTGCGCTTGCTGAGCAATGATCAATCGTCCCTGCGCTTGATCAAAAAGATCTAACTCGCGTAAAGCATTTTGCGTAACAAAATAGGTCTCTTCGCATTGCTGACGCCTCTCAAGCGTTTCAGCAGCCTCGCACAGAATTTCTGCGCGCGCGCTCTCGGCAAGCACGCCTACTTCGGCGCGTTTATTTTCTAACCAATTAACACGCGCTTGCGCTTCTCGCGCTTCCTCAAAAACGCGTTGCGATAGTTTTGCATAGATTTCAACGCCTGTTATTTTTTCTAGCAATTCAGCGCGCTCGCGCGCATCCGCGCGAAGAAATGCATCAAAATCGCCCTGAGCCAGCAAGGCTGTTCGACGAAATTGTTCAAAAGTCAGATCCGTTAATTCAATGATGCGACGGTTAACAGGCTCAATGCCTGTTTCGACCGCCTGCAACGACGACCCCACTGCATCAAGCCGCCAGAGACTGCGCAGCCTATTTTGCAACCTGCCTGTGGCATTCCCGCGGGCGCGTAATAAATCACAGCGCGCGCGATAGCGCTGAGCGTCTCGAGCGACAAAATCTACCTCCGCATAGCCTGCGCTCGCGCCGCGACGCAATATTATGCGCGGATCGCCTGAAGTCAGCGTTTCACCTGAAGCGTCGGGCCCACCCTCTCCCCCGCCAGCAGAGACAACACGCGGAAATTTATCAAAGAGCGCAAGGCAGAGCGCATCTAACAGCGTCGATTTGCCTGCGCCAGTTTCGCCTGTGATGGCGAATAGGCCAGATGACAATAAGGGCTGCGCTTCAAAATCAATAACGAAAGGTTCCGCCAAGCTCGCAAGGTTTGCGCCTCTAATCGCCAGAATGCGCATTCATGACTCCTGCGCCAAACTATCAAAACATTTCAAATGCTCCGCGTTTGGTTCAACCCCGTGCGTTTTAACAAAAGCGCGGCGAAATAAAGCCTCTGGCGCGCACTCAGCCAGACGCTGCGGCGCCGGCGGCGCTTCTATTGCCTGCGTACGGCGCTCAAAATTTAAAGAAACAAGGCGCACAGGAAATTTTTCGCAAATCGCATCAACTTCTGCTTTGACGCCTGTTGCAGGACCGTCGATCAGCAAAGTGAGGTGAAGAAAGGGCGCCAACTCCATGGCGCTTATATGAATATCCTTACATAAGCGACTTAATTCCGCTTCTAACTGCGAGACTGTTAATGCACCGCTGATTGGCAATCTTAAATGATCAATCCGTCTAACAAATGGCTTGTGGACAATATGCGACGCGCCTGCTGCATCGATCTCGACAAGACTTACGCCATGTTCGTAGTAAATTTCTGTTTTAGACATCGGAATGAGCGAGCCTGCGTAGCGGATATTGGCGCGCCCAACGCTTTGAGGCCGATGTAAATGGCCTAATGCAACATAGGCCACATCATCTGGAAAAATATCGCTTGGGGCCGCATGCTCGCCGCCAATCAGAATACGTCGCTCTGCGCCTTCAGATTCTACGCCGCCAGCAATATGCAGATGACCTGTTAGGATCAAAGGATGCGCGCCAATCTGGCGGCGCGCAGTCTGGATCGCATCCCGATACAAGACGCGTACCGCCTCTATAAGCGGCGAGCCCTGCGTCGCCAACGATCCAAGCGGCAAATCCGTCGCGCGCGGATAGGGCAGCGCTAAAATAGAGGCGCGCTGCTGACCACTTTCGTCGTAAAGCGGGATGAGATGATGGCGGAGATTAAGGTCATCTTGCTCGCGAGATATGACACCAACTGAAACGACGCGGATGAAATCAAATAAAGCCCGCGGCGCTTCTAATCGCGCTGCAGGATCATGATTGCCCGCAATCAAAACAATCGCTGCATTGGGGCAAGCCGCGCGTAAATCGCGTAAAGTTTCATATAATAGCTTCTGCGCTTCAGCCGAGGGATTGAGGCTATCAAAAACATCGCCAGCAATGATCACGCCGTGAACAGATTGCACATGGGCAATTTTCACCAATTGCGCCAAAGCTGCGCGGTGCTCAATTTCGCGAGACCACCCGTGCAAGGCGGCGCCCAAATGCCAATCAGCCGTATGAAGAAGACGAATCACAACGTATCTATTTAGCAGCTATGCGCCGACGCGTAGCAAGCGCAGGCCAAAATAGCTTCTTCATTCAAGCGGAGCGGAAATGTTTTGATAGTTTGAGGCTTTGGCCTTGATAATTGGAAACGCCGGCCTGTCCATAAAGCGTTTGAGGCGGCTCACACATTTGCTCATAAACAAGACGACCGATGAATTGACCGTCTTCAAGAATGAATGGAACTTCACGCGATCGCACTTCCAGAACGCCACGGGCGCTAGGCTTGCCATCCACGCCAAGCCCAAACCCCGGATCAAAAAAACCTGCGTAATGCACGCGAAACTCGCCGATCGCCGCATCCATCGGGGCCATCTCGACAGCAAGATCAGAGGGGATCGCCAATTTTTCTCTAGACGCCAAGATATAGAAATCGCCAGGGTCGAGAATAAGCCTACCCTCGCGCGCAGGAAGCCGATCCCAAAAATCGTCAATCGCATAGGCGTCAAGGCGATCCACATCAATCACATCTGTATGCTTTTGCGCCCGATACCCAACAACACCGCCAAAAGCCGCCGCATCAAGGGCTACTCTCAATACAACGCCATCGCGCAACGTGAGGGGCCCATCAACGAGGGGCGTTTTTTTATGTAGCGCGGCGAGCGCGCTATCGCTCAAGACAAGACCCGATTGCGGCGCGCTTTGCGCATGCGCCCTGAAACGTAATTGACTTAAGCGCGACCCCTTGCGAACGCGTACTGAAAAACTGCGGGGTGAAACTTCTGCGTAAAGCGGTCCGCGATAGCCCGCTGACACTTCATCGAACCGATCGCCGCGATCCGTAATCAATCGGGTAAAAATATCCAACCGGCCAGTTGAACTTTTAGGATTCGCCGCGCCGGAAACACCAGATGAAAGCGCTAAACTTTCCAAAAGCGGCACCACATAAAAACATCCGCGCTCAAGAACTGCGCCATCCTCCTCTAAGGACATCTCATCATATTTTAGATCGGACAAGAGTTCGCTTACCGTGCGGGCCTTTCCCGGAAGAAAACTCGCCCGAACGCGATAGGCTTTAGCCCCCAGTCTTAAATCAAGACTGGCTGGCTGAATTTGACCCTGCGTGAGGGGCGCAGCGAGCTTCACCTCGCCTGCCTCTATTAGTCCCGAGATCTGCCGGCTTGAGAGTACGCCGCTCATGCGCCATTCATCCTGTTTTTATCCCTGCGCCAGAGGCCTATAAGCGCATAAGCGCCAATTTGCCCCCTGTTTCAAGCCATTCGGGCCGAGAGCCTGTTGACAGCTGGGTGGTGTCCCGCCTCTTGTGCCGGGGGAGCGCGCTTTGCGACCATCGGCTTGCCGCCATGAAAAACAAGGCGCTAAAAGATAAAATGCGCTCGCTTAGCAGGGTTTGAGCGAACTAAGCGCTCGAGGGAAAAACGCTTCATTATGCGCGCCATCGCCCGCCGCGCGCTGAAAGGATTGATGATGGTCGCTGATGCGCCGCCAAGAAAATTTCGTCCCGCTACGCAACTTGTGCATGGAGGCGCCCTGCGCTCTCATTTCGGGGAATTGTCCGAGGCTCTGTTTCTAACCCAAAGTTTCGCCTATCCAACAATGGAAGCAGCTGAAGCGCGATTTAAAGGCGAAGATCCTGGCTTCATATACTCTCGCTTTTCAAATCCTACTGTCGCAATGTTTGAACAACGCATGTGCTTATTAGAAGGCGCAGAAGCGGCGCGAGCGACGGCCAGCGGAATGGCGGCGGTTACGGCAAGCATGCTGGCCCAGCTCAAAGCTGGCGACCATGTTGTTGCAGCGCGCGCCTTATTCGGCTCCTGTCTCTATGTTGTCGAAAATCTACTTCCGCAACTTGGCGTCGCCGCGACGTTAGTGGAAGGCGCTGATCTTGCACAATGGAAAAAAGCAGTTCGCAAAGAAACTAAAATTTTCTTCCTAGAAAGCCCAACTAATCCAGGCCTTGAAATTTACGACATCCAGGCGATTGCCGATATCGCGCATGAGGCTGGCGCCAAACTCGTCGTTGATAATGTTTTCGCCACACCTATGCTTCAAAAACCGCTCGAACTCGGCGCTGATGTGGTTGTTTATTCTGCAACAAAACATATTGATGGACAGGGACGTTGTCTTGGCGGCGTGATACTTGCGTCACAAGCGATTATTGATGAAAGCATTCATAATTTTTTACGTCAAACTGGTCCAGCCATGTCGCCCTTTAATGCTTGGGTTATGCTTAAAGGACTGGAAACTTTACCTCTGCGCGTAGCGCAACAAACTAAAAGCGCCAGTCTGATTGCAGATTTTCTAGCTGAGCAAAGATCAATCCTTCGCGTTCTATATCCATTCCGCAAAGACCATCCTCAAACAGACCTTGCGCACAGACAAATGACCGGCGGCGGAACATTGGTGAGCTTTGACGTCAAAGGAGGAAAAGCAGCGGCTTTTAAATTAGCTAACAAATTAGAGCTGATCAAAATCTCGAATAATCTGGGCGATGCAAAAAGCCTCATCACGCATCCCGCCACAACAACGCATCAACGCCTAACGCCAGAAGCGCGCGCCGGTTTAGGAATAAGCGAGGGCATGCTGCGGCTTTCTGTTGGGCTTGAGGATATTGAAGATCTGTTGGAGGATCTTGGCGCCGGCCTTGCTGCGGTTCAAAACTAACAGCCAAAGACGCTTCCTCTCAGGCCGCGCGTTTCTCCCAGCTGGACATCGACCCCGCATTCTGGCGCACTAGTTAACCTTCCATGTATGTCGCGATTACAAATCATATTCAGGTGACGGCGATCCCGGATTTTATGCCGGATCGCTCGGACCCAGAACAAGGTCGTTTTTTTTGGTCTTACACAATCGAGATCGCCAATCTTGGTACGCAACGGGTGCAGCTCCTCTCGCGTCATTGGCTCATCATTGACGCCAATGGGCGGCGCGAAGAAGTTCGTGGACCTGGCGTTGTCGGCGAGCAACCCATGCTCGAACCCGGAGAAATCTTTCGCTATGCTTCTGGCTGCCCCTTGTGCGCGCCCTCAGGCATGATGCAAGGCAGCTACCGAATGATGACAGACAATGGGGAGGCCTTTGACGTCGTGATCCCTGCTTTTTCCCTCGATAGCCCCCTCTCAAAACCGACGCTCAATTGATGGATCACCTTGAACAAACAATCGATTTAACGGGCCGCCTTGTCGCTTTTGACACCGAGAGCTCGAAATCTAACCTGCCATTAATTGATTTTGTGGCGGAATATCTCTCCGCACAGGATATCCCTTTTATCCGCGCGCCCAACGCCAATGGCGATAAGGCGGCTATCTTTGCAACGATTGGACCGCAAATCTCCGGAGGCGTCCTGCTATCGGGCCATACAGACGTTGTGCCCGTTGACGGTCAAGATTGGAAAACAAATCCTTTTGCTATGGTTCGAGACCAGTCGCGCCTCTACGGCAGAGGCGTCGTTGATATGAAAGCCTTTGGCGCGGTTTGTTTAGCGATGATTCCGCACTTCAAAACCGCCAAGCTCTCACGACCAATCCATGTGTTGTTGAGTTATGATGAGGAAACCACCTGCCGGGGCCCGCTCGATGTCATTCGCCGAATGGGCGTTGACTTGCCCAAGCCTGCGGCTGTGATCGTCGGCGAGCCGACCTCTATGCAAGTCGCGGATGCGCATAAAAGCGTGTCTACGCATACTACCCGCGTCACAGGCTTTGAAATTCACTCGGCCAATCTTCATCGCGGGGTTAGCGCTGTCCATATCGCTTGCCAACTCGTTGTCGAATTGGAGCGTATCGGGGCCCAATTGCGTTTGCTTGGAGATCCCAGCGGGCGCTTTGACCCACCCTGGTCAAGCGTTCATGTTGGCATAATTCAGGGCGGGACGGCCCGCAACATCGTCGCTAAAGATTGCGCTTTCCACTGGGAAGCGCGTGGATTGCCAGGGCTTTCGTCCACTTATGTCGCCGATCAATTGACGCATTATGCCCGGGCACTTCATGGAGAGATTTTCCAACACTTCCCCCATACAGGCATTGAAACCATTTTAGAAAATGAGGTGCCTGGCCTTAGACCAGAAATTGGCTCCCTGGCGGAGTCGCTCGCTCTGCGCGCAGCGCGTCGAAATGCGACCATTGCGGTTCCTTATGCGACGGAAGCCGGGCATTTTCAGCTTGCAGGCGCGCCGACAGTCGTTTGCGGGCCAGGCAGTATCGAGCAAGCGCACCAACCAAATGAATTCATCGATATTTCTCAGTTATCCGCCTGTATTGATTTTATGCGGCGGCTTACAGAGGAATTATCCGGCAATTGAGGGGATTCACCTCTCAAGCGACCGGAAAACCAGCCGATTTAGCCCGCTCGGCATTGCTTTCGGCAAGTGAGCGGCTATAGTCCGCGCCCATTCCAGCCACGCATCCCGCCTTCTGCGCGCGGTGCGTCCTAAGACATGAAGAGATAGCACAATGAAGTTGATCCCGGACGCCATGGCGCAAACTCCCCAGCCGGCGGCCCCTGCTCAATCCGCGCCGCCAATGACCACGGGAACTCAAGCCTCCGGGGGGCTACCAGATGCAGCGGCTCAGCAGCCCTCTCTTCCGGACCTTTTTGCTCAATTGGTGCCAATCTTTGTCGTCATGGGCATTGTCTATATTCTCGTAATTCGCCCTCGCGCGCGTCGCGAAAAAGAACAGCTGGCGCAACTACGCAACGTAAGACGCGGCGATACGCTTGTAACTTCCAGCGGCATCATCGGCAAAGTGACAAAATCAATTGACGATGATGAAGTCGAAGTAGAAATTGCGCCAAATGTCCGCGTGCGTTTGCTGCGCAGCGCCATCGTTGAAGTCCGCGCTAAGGGTGAGCCGGTCAAAGAAGCGCCCGCTTCTACAAAATCCTGACCGCATAATGCGCTTTTTTACAGCGCAAACCCGACCTCTTTAAAGAAATAGCGATAAGATGCTGCGATTTTCGACCTGGAAATTCATCGCCATTGTGTGCATGACGCTTGCCGCCATCCTCGTGGTGGCCCCAAGCATGATGGCGCCTGCGCATTATGAGGCATTGAAACAACGTCTGCCTGCATGGTTGACGCCGCCCACCATCGTGCTTGGCCTTGATCTTCAAGGCGGCTCGCATGTTATGCTTGAGGTAGACAAAGCTGATATTTTAACCACGCAGGTCAAAAACCTCCGCGAAGACGTCCGCCGCATCTTACGCGAAGAAAAAGTCGCTATAACTGGCGGTATTGGCGCTACGCCGCGAGGCGTTCAACTCCGCGTTGCAGACTCTGCGGATCGGGAGCGGATACTTCCCAAACTGCGCCTACTTCGCAATGGTTTCAGCGCACGCACAGGGGGCGGCGGCGACTCGCCGCTTGATGTCGAAGAAACGCCAGATGGTCTAATTCGTTTGACAGTAACGGACGCGGGACTCGTTGAAAAAACACGGCGCGCAGTCGATCAATCGATAGAAGTCATTCGTCGACGCGTGGACGCTCTAGGCACGCGCGAGCCCTCCATTCAACGTGAAGGCGATGATCGCATCATTGTGCAAGTTCCCGGATTACAAGATCCCGAACAGCTCAAAACGATTTTGGGTCAAACAGCTAAGCTTGAATTTCGACTTGTCGCCGAGGCAGGTCAAAATCCAGCCGATTCAGAAGAACTTGAACAGCAGGATGGAACAGGAAAACTGCCAATCGAAAAACAGGTTATGGTGCAAGGCGAAGATTTGACGGACGCGCAGCCTGGTTTTGATCAACAACGCGGCGGCGAACCTGTTGTGAATTTCCGCTTCAACATTCGTGGCGCGCAAAGATTTGGCGAAGTCACATCTAAAAACGTTGACCGACTTTTTGCGATCGTTCTAGATAATAAGGTGATTTCCGCGCCGCGTATTCTAACGCCGATCACGGGCGGCTCAGGTCAAATCTCTGGTCGCTTTACCGTCGAAGAAGCCAACAACCTCTCCATCCTTTTACGCGCTGGCGCCCTTCCCGCAAAGCTCAATATCGTTGAAGAGCGCACCGTTGGTCCAGGCCTAGGCCAAGACTCCATCGACGCAGGCAAACGCGCAGCTTATGTCGGCGCCGGCTTGGTTGTTGTTTATATGCTTATTACTTATGGCGTGTTTGGCGTATTCGCCAATCTCGCGCTTTTTGTGCATATCGCCTTCATCTTCGCTGGTCTTGTCTTACTGGGCTCAACGCTTACCTTGCCTGGCATCGCAGGCATTGTCCTGACCATTGGCATGGCGGTCGACTCGAATGTGTTGATTTACGAGCGTATCCGAGAAGAAAATCATGCGGGGCGCACAATCCTCGCCTCGCTTGACGCTGGTTTCAAGCGCGCATTTGCGACAATTGTTGACTCCAACGTCACAATGTTTGTCGCAGCGGCGATTTTATATTTCCTTGGCACAGGGCCTGTGCGCGGCTTCGCCGTATCTCTCGCACTGGGCATTCTAACAACGATCATCACTGCGTATACGATGACGCAGATGATGATCGCTATTTGGTATCACTATGCGCGTCCAACGCGTTTGCCGATTTAAAGAGGCCATCTATCCATGAAACTCCTGCGCCTCGCCCCGGAGAACACTAAATTTCCATTCATGCGTTTCAGACGCGTGAGCTATCCTTTTTCTGCGCTTCTTTCCTTGATTGCTGTCGCGCTTTTTATTTTCAAGGGAATGAATTTCGGCATTGATTTTGCTGGCGGCACAGTCATTGAATTGCGCGCCAAAAATGGCTCAGCAGAGGTTGGCGTATTACGCGGCTTAGGCGAAGGCCTAAAGTTAGGCGATATTGAAGTTCAGGGCTTTGGCAATCCAGCTGACGCTACGCTTCGTTTCGGTTTGCAGCCTGGCGGCGATGTCGCCCAACAGGCCGCCGTTGAACGCGTGCGGGAAAAAGTTGGCAATGACTATGATCTCCGTCGCGTTGAAGTCGTTGGACCGAGAGTGTCTAACGAACTCGTGCAATCTGGCACGCTTGGCGTTGTCCTCTCGATCATTGCGGTATTAAGCTATCTTTGGTTTCGTTTCGAATGGCAGTTTGCAGTGGGCGCGGTTATTGCAACCATGCATGACCTTTTGCTGACAGTAGGTTTTTTCTCCATTACCCAACTTGAGTTTAATACGACCTCGATTGCCGCAATTCTCACAATTGTAGGCTATTCATTAAATGAGACGGTTGTTGTGCTCGATCGCATTCGAGAAAATATGCGTAAATATAAAAAGCTCGGCACAGCTCAAATGATCGATATGTCAATCAACGCCGTTCTCCCGCGCACAATTATGACGGCGACAACCGTGATGCTCGCTCTAATCGCATTAGTCGCTTTCGGCGGTCAGGTTATTCGCTCGTTTTCGTTGGCGATGATCTGGGGTATTTTTGTCGCAACTTATTCGTCGATCTTTATCTGCTCGCCAATGCTGATCTATCTTGGTCTTCGCAATGAAGAAGGCGACAAGGCGGCCGCCTCGCAGGACCTCGCATCGAAAGACCCGCAAACTCGAGATGGGCAGGCCGCACGAGACCCAGATCAGAAAGAGCCGCCAACAGCTTCCGCTTCAGCGAAGAAAAAGCCAGCCCAGTCTCGTAAGCCGAGGCAGGCTTGACATCATCATCCAATGCCGCAACCGGCTATATTGCGGGACGCTACCGGATTGATGATTACGGCGTAGGCGGCTTCCGTTTTGCAGATATGTCCCATCGCGGCTCTATCCTCGCGCTGCCTAGCGGCATTCGAGCAATTACTCTTGAGAATGTCAAAGACATCGATGCCGCTCTTATTGATCTCGCCTTGGCGGAACCCGCAGGTCTGGATTTACTCATTATTGGATCAGGCGCCCAATTAACGCCCATAAGCTCCATGCACAAAAATAAATTAAAAGTCGCAGGCGTTGGGTGTGAGACGATGGCGACAGGCGCCGCCGTTCGCACTTATAATCTTCTCACCGATGAGGGGCGACGCGCTGGCGCATTGTTAATTGCTGTCGCATGATAGCGACGACGCCCGACCATTTTGATCATTGCGAAGCTAATTTACGTAAGCAAGATCGAGATCTCTGGCTTGCCTGTCTTTTCGCGCCCGCTACTAAACGCCGCGACCTCCATGCGATCTACGCCTTTGTTTCGGAAATCCGCGACATTCGCGCTAAAGTTTCGCAAGCTCTACTAGGAGAAATGCGACTTCGCTGGTGGAGCGACACATTAGAAAGCATCAAACTAGACGTCGCGCACGCCCATCCAGTCGCCGATGCGCTGCGTGACGTGATGCGCCGCAATGTTTTACCGAGGGAGGAATTTTTACGCCTTTTAGAAGCCCATATTTTTGATCTCTATGATGACCCCATGCCAACGCGCGCAGCATTAGAAGCATACTGTCGCTCGACAAGCGTCGCCCCACTAGAATGGGCGGCGAAAATACTTGAAGCCTCCCCCTCTAACGCCTTTCACGACGCGGGGCTTGCTCTAGGATTGACCCGAACGCTCTGCTCTTTGGATCAAAAATTTATTCCCCTAGAGGACCTTACTGCAAGCCTGCAAGATTATTCGAAAGCCCGCAGCCAGCTCATCAACCTGGCGCGAGACTATTATCAAAGCGCTTACCGCGCTGCACGACAGCTTAAATCAGGCCGAGAGGCCCTGCTTCCAGCTTCAGTCACGCCGCTTTTTCTGGAACAACTGGGGCAAAGAGACTATGATCCTAGCCTAGGCCCAATCACGATCTCGCCCTTGCGCCGTCAGTGGCGCCTATGGCGCGCGTCGCGCAATTATGGGCTCTAGACGCGCGGCTATGGAATGAGTCTTGATGACGAACGTTCAAGAAACCTTTGGCAATGATGTCCGTCGTCTTCGTCTAGATACGCTGATCTTTTTGCGATGGATCGCGATTGCTGGACAAACAGCCGCCCTGGTGTTTGTGTATTTTATTTTAGGATTCGATTTTCCTGTTGGTCTGTGTTTCGTTTTTATCGTCGCTTCTGCAACATTAAATTTTGGTCTGCGCTTTGGCACTTCGCGCAGCTTTCGTCTTGGCGATATTGAGGCTGCGTTTCTGCTTGGCTACGATATTCTGCAGCTTGGCTTTTTGCTTTATCTTACCGGCGGCCTCACCAATGGCTTTGCGATGCTGTTTCTCGCTCCGGTAACAATTTCCGCGGTCTCTCTTCCAAGGAATTTGACATTTTTGCTTGGGGTTTCGATGCTTGTGGTCGCGACATTTCTTTTCGTTGATTACTTGCCCTTGCCCTGGCGAGAAAATGAAGCGCTTAAATTCCCTCCGCTCTATCGCGTCAGTATTTTAGCGGCGCTGGCGTTGAGCGCGAGCTTTATTGGCATCTATGCAGCCCGCGTAGCTGATGAAGCGCGCCTTTTAGAAACAGCGCTCTCTGCAACTGAACTTGTTTTAGCGCGCGAACAACATCTCTCCCAGCTTGACGGTTTAGCGGCGGCGGCGGCGCATGAACTGGGTACGCCGCTCGCCACCATCACGCTGATTGTGAAAGAGCTACAAAAATCAGCTGACTCAACGCCTAGCCTCAGAGATGACCTTGCTTTGCTGGCGCAAGAATCTGCGCGCTGTCGAGAAATCCTGGGCAAGCTGAAATCGCTCAATTCAGAAGATGAAGGCGGCGTAATGAACATCCAATCTCTGGATACGCTGATTGAAGAGGTTGTTGAGCCGCAACGCGAATTCGACGTCGCGCTTGATGTTACCAAACGCGGCTCTTCAACGCCGCCTGCGCTCGCGCGTAATCCGGCAATTATTTATGGCCTGGGTAATTTGGTTGAAAACGCTATGGATTTTGCACATTCACGGGTGCGGGTAGACGCTGTATGGAATAATAATCTTGTCGCCATCACGATTGAGGACGATGGTCCGGGCTTTTCGCCAGATGTATTAGAGCGCCTTGGCGATCCCTACCTGCGTGGACGTCCCACAGACCGACGCACAAAGAAGGATATTGAATCTGGTCTTGGACTTGGTCTTTTCATCGCCAAAACGCTCCTAGAACGCTCAGGCGCGACAGTTGACACCATGAATGTTTCACCGCCCCGCACCGGCGCCATTGTCCGCGTTACCTGGCCGCGCTCAGCTTTGGAAATCACGCCCTCGAGCGCGCGAAACCGATCAATCGCCTTGAATGATTAGAGAGCCATCGACTCGCTGCAGACCCTAAGCTAAAAATATCTCATCCAGGCGGAAACTATGTCCCACTCTGATCACTCTGATAAACGCATGCCCCAGCATGAAGACACAGCGCCCCATCTCCAGCTGGATGAGGCGACGCCCGCCTTGCCCGGTGAGCTCACTCTGCTCATTCTTGATGACGATCGGCCTTTTTTGACGCGACTCACTCGCGCAATGGAAGCGCGCGGCTTTAGCGTCACAGCCTGCGAAAGCGTGACGGAAGGACTTGCCGCGCTCGAAACAAAGCCGCCAGCCTTTGCGATCATCGATATGCGTCTTGGAGACGGCAATGGTCTTGACGTTATTTCAAAGCTCAAATCAGCGCGTCCCGACGCGCGCGGCATTATCCTCACGGGTTATGGCAATATCGCCACCGCCGTTACTGCCGTAAAACTCGGCGCCTTTGACTATTTGGCAAAACCCGCAGATGCAGATGAAATTTATCATGCGCTGATGGCCACACAAATCGACAAGCCAGATGCGCAGGAGAATCCTATGTCGGCTGACCGCGTGCGCTGGGAGCATATACAACGGGTCTTTGAATCATGTGACCGCAATGTATCGGAAACCGCGCGGCGCTTGAACATGCACCGCCGCACGCTACAGCGTATTCTCGCAAAACGCGCTCCCCGGTAGCTCAATGGCGCCTCCCCGCGGACAATTGCAGCATCGCCATCACCCGATATACGCCATGCATATCCTTAGAGGCGCATCAGTAAGCGCAAAAAGCGATAGACCACGAGTGTCTATGGTATAAGGATCAGCATGCAAAGGAACGGTTCGATACAATGAAAAAGCTGATATTTTCGCTTTTTATAACCTTCTGCAGCACGCTTACTCCAGCGCTCGCCGCTGAACGGATTGTCAATATTTTTAATTGGAGCGATTATATTGATCCCAGCGTCTTAGAGGATTTTACCCGAGAAACGGGCATTAAAGTTATTTATGACACCTATGATACAACAGATGCGCTTGAGGCGCGTCTCATCGCAAATCCGGGCGACTATGATCTCATCGTCCCTTCTGCGACCACTCTGCAAAGACTAATTCAAGCAGACGCCCTGCAAACTCTGGATAGAAAACGCCTAGCCAATGCAGTTAATATCTGGCCAGAGATCGATAATCGTCTGAGGCGTTTTGATCCAAACAATGCGCATGCTGTAAATTATCTCTGGTCAACCATCGGCGTTGGCTACAATGCTGCAAAATTAAAAGACCGCGCCGGTAAACCTATTGTAAGTTGGGATCAGGCGCTCAGGCCAGAAGGCTTAAAAAGATTCTCTGACTGCGGCGTTGGGATCGCTGATAATCCCGACGAGATCCTGCCGATTGCGCTTAATTTGCTGAAGATTGATCCAAATTCAAAA
Source organism: Methylocystaceae bacterium (assembly GCA_009921565.1). Lineage (GTDB taxonomy): Bacteria > Pseudomonadota > Alphaproteobacteria > Rhizobiales > Beijerinckiaceae > Methylocystis. The sequence continues at coordinate 53,868 of RFXM01000001.1, forward strand.
AATCTGGATCAATTGCGTCGCGCTGCGGACCTTCTCTCTGGGCTTCGACGCTTGGTGAAAAAATTTGATGTTTTTGACTATAGCAATGCGCTCGCCTTTGGAGAGATGTGTTTTGCTGTGGGTCGCACGGGTGAGATTTTACAAGCGCGCGCGCGCGCCAAAGAGATAGGCCCAGACACAGACATCGTCGCAGTCCTTCCAAACGAAGGATCTTTGATGATCCTGGATAATCTCGCCATCCCACGCAATGCGCCACACGTTAATGAGGCATATGTATTTATTGATTATTTACTGCGTCCTGATGTGGCTGCGCGAAATGTTAAAGCGACAAATTACGCGAGCGGCGTAGAGACGGCGCGGAACTTCCTCGACCCAGCCCTTGCAAATGACCCCGCCCTCTATCCGGATCAAGCGACACTGGCTCGTTTGTTTACCGTCACAAGCGCAGATCAACCAACACGACAAAACATCAACCGACTTTGGACAAGCGTCAAAACAGGGCGCTAAAAACTTCGGTCAAACTGGATTTTAGAAAATCAAGACTCGCTTAAAATTCTTTTTAAGAGATCTATAACTTCAGATAGTCCCTTGTCCTTCGAGGCGAGTTCTTCAATTTTACGCACCGCATGGAGCACAGTGGTGTGATCTCGGCCGCCAAATCGCCGGCCGATCTCTGGCAATGACCGCAGCGTTAAGACCTTCGATAAATACATGGCGATTTGTCTTGGCCGAACAACATTGGCTGTGCGACGGGAAGAAAGAATATCAGCCCGAGAAATATTATAATGGCTCGCGACAAGCTTTTGGATGTCGTCGATCTTAACCCGACGCGGGTCTTGCGCGCGAACGAGATCTCGGATCGCCGCCTCAGCCGTCTCAACTGTTAGCGGCGCGCCGTTTAAGGTCACATGCGCCAATAAGCGGTTAATGGCTCCCTCCAGATCGCGGCCATTGGTGACAATCGTTCGCGCGACATAAGCGACGACGTCTGGCGGCACATGAAAGGTTGGATGCGCCTCGCGCGCTGTTGCTATTCGGGTGCTTAAAATTTTATGACGCAAGGCCTCATCTAACGGCCCAATGTCAACGCAAAGTCCGCCCTTAAAGCGAGACAATACGCGCTCATCAAGGTTTTCGAGCTCTGAGGGGGGCCGATCTGCGGCGACGACAATCTGCCGTCCGGCGTCAATGAGGGCGTTAATTGTGTGACAAAATTCCTGCTGGATTGATTTCCCCTGAAGGAATTGGACATCGTCAATGATCAGAAGATCAATCGCCCGCAGCCGCTCCTTAAAAGCGATAGAGGTCTGAGCTGTTAAGGAAGAGACAAAACCGCTCATGAAGCGTTCGGCTGTTAAATAGATTGCGCGGCGACGATTTTCATTTGCGGCATGGGCAAGGGCTTGGAGCAAATGCGTTTTACCTAAACCAACGCCAGCATGCGCATAGAGCGGATTGAACATTGGGGTTTCGCCCGACCGCGCCTCAGCGACACGAGACGCCGCAGCGTAAGCCAACTGATTGGAAGGCCCGACCAAGAAAGTTGAAAAGGATAAGCGACGATCTAACGGCGACCCAATAATCGCGCCATTTTCAACCCGCGCGGAAGGGCGCGGCGCACGGCGCTGTGACGGCGCGCCTGCACTAAAATCACTCTCTCCAAGAGAAGCGGTAAAAGCGGGCTTCTCAGTTATCGCCGCTGGCGTATGATCGAGAGTCTGATCGCCTTCGTTATCGCGCGGCTTTGTCTTACGAGCGGAAGAGCGCACATCAATCAAAACGCGTTCGACGGATTTAAATTCACTGCCGACACGCGCTTTAATGCGCGAAGCATAATGAGATTGCACCCAACTTTTCAAAAATTTTGTTGGCACTGTCAATTGCATCGTGCGGCCATCGATCCGATCAAGCTCGAGCCGCGTAAACCATGAAGTATAGACTGCCTCGCCCAATTCCGCCCGCAAACGATTTCTCACGCGCTCCCAGCGCGCTCGATCTTCAACAGCAATCCCCTCTTGCGTTGATTGATCCCGTTTATCCAACATAGGCCGCCTTCTTGAGCGCAGTTTGAACATTAAAGCGCGCAAGCAGCGCGCCAGTTAAACGCTCAGATTAAGATTAAGATTAAGTGATAGGAAACTGTCGATTTATTGAGCAAAAAAAGTTATAAATCATTCTTTACGTACAACTCGCCGAAAACTTAAGCATCGACATTAGTCTTGCAGGAAGCGCGAAAGCAGGAAAGTTAAAAGCGCCAGTCATCTTGAACGTTAAGCGGTAGATAAAAGCGCGCCAAAAGTTCAACATGACAAGACCTCCTTCTTTCTTTACTTTTGCGTCAACCGCGCACGAAACCAACTCTGCACAACAGAGATGGTCAGACACCGACACTGCACACGATGACGCGCCGAGGGGATAAAAACAGAGCCTTTATGTTTCGAATTTGATCACAGCAGAGAGACGAGATGGTTTCGCTCCAGAACACTGTCAACCAATCAAAGCAAACAAGATTATCTGTTTTCAACCGGCAAAAGAAAATTACACAAAGGCTGAGATGAGCGCAACGACTGAAATAAATTTCGTATAAATTTTACGAAGATGAAAGCGAAAAAAATTCTCTCAAAAACACGCCTTATGCCTAAGATTATGATTCACTACGCTTTAAAAAATTATGATCTCGATGAATGCGCATTTATGACATGGGCGCTCTGCTTCATCGCCGCCAAACTACACTTCTTGTCAAGTGGCGCGCGTTGACTAATCAAAAGCAAGCTTAGTTGCAAAGGCTTGAAATCGAGACATCTTTCTTGCGCACGTCGTAAAACGCATAAAAAATTTTCACTATTGTGTCATTGTTGTTTGAGCTTTTCATCAACATCTTGAAATTAAGAAATGTTGAGCGTGCGCTTCTCCAAGACGCCGATTTTTAAAAAGAAAAAACCCGGCGCAAGACGCCGGGTTTCTTAAGCTTACTAATGAGCCAATCGCAAAGATTGGCGAAGATCTCTTTAACCCTGCGCGGAGAGCGCTTTAACGCGCGCCGTGAGGCGTGAAACTTTCCGGGACGCTGTATTCTTATGAACAACGCCATGCTGGGCTGCCCGCATGAGCTCTGGAGCCGCGCTATTCAACGCGTCGGCTGCAAGCTTTGCATCGCCGGCGGCGAGCGCCTCTTCAACCTTACGCAAAAAAGTGCGCATGCGGCTGCGGCGCGCTCTGTTGACAACCGTGCGCCGTTCAATCTTTCGAACGGCTTTCTTGGCCGACTTTGTATTGGCCATATCTGTTATTTCCTCAAGGATCTAGGGGCGACCGATTGGCGCCAAAAACAATAGGGCCGCGGAACCCGCAGCCAAGATGGAGGCTTATAAGCGCGCCTAAGGGCGTTCGTCAATGCTGGTTTTATCGATGTTTGAAGCTCGGTTTTCGCTTTTCAACAAAAGCCGACATGCCCTCTTTTTGGTCTTCCGTGGCGAATAAAGCATAGAACAAGCGACGCTCATATTTCACGCCTTCCGCCAGAGTGGTTTCAAAAGCTTGATTTACTGCGTCTTTCGCCAGCAAGACCGCAGGCAGCGACATCCCAGCGATAGATCCGGCCACTTTTAGGGCCTCTGCGACCAACGACTCAGCTGGCAGGACGCGGGCAACAAGACCTGCGCGCTCCGCCTCCTCCGCTCCCATCATTCGCCCGGTCAAGACCAAGTCCATCGCCTTGGCTTTACCGATAGCGCGGGTAAGACGCTGAGTCCCGCCAGCGCCGGGAATAACGCCCAACTTAATCTCAGGCTGGCCAAAATTAGCGTTATCCGCCGCCAAAATAAAATCACACATCATCGCCAATTCACTCCCGCCCCCAAGCGCGAAACCCGCCACAGCGGCAATGATTGGCTTTCGAGCGCGGGCCACGCAGTCCCAGCGCGAGATAAAGTCTTGAAGCAAGGCGTCGACAAAGCTTTTGTCGCGCATTTCTTTGATGTCCGCGCCCGCGGCAAAAGCTTTTTCTGATCCTGTCAACACTATGCAGCCAATCGTTGGATCCGCCTCAAAAGCGGTTAGGGCTTGATCAAGCTCGCCAATCAATTGCTGGTTTAAGGCATTGAGCGCCTCAGGCCGATTTAAGCGCACTAAAGCGACGCGGTCGTGCGTTTCTATTTTTAAGGTCTCAAAAATCACCCCAGGGCCTCGCTCTATCAGTTAATTATTTTTTTATTTAATTGTTTATATATAGATCAGTTCAATCGTCGGCCATCCCATGGTCTGAGCTTGCGTAAGCGCTGCATAAGCTAGAGGCTAAGACGGTAGGCTGTCGCTAAATATTAAAATCGCCCAGAAGCTCCAGTCTGTCTTTGTCCTCAAGCGCCAGGGCTCCAGTATAAAGCGTGTCCAAATTGATCCCGTCCAGATAGGCCAGCGCCCGCCCCTCCGCCTCCGCCAGTAAAGGATCCATCAGTTGATCTAATGGCGATGGCGCAGTTGCAGCTTCTTCGTCAACGCCGAGCGCCACTCGAATAATTT
>RFXM01000002.1 GCA_009921565.1 Methylocystaceae bacterium
CTGCGACTTTAGCGATCGGAAATCCGGTAGCCTTAGAGGCGAGCGCAGAAGAGCGAGAGACGCGCGGGTTCATCTCAATGACAATCATGCGTCCGGTTTGTGGATCAATGGCGAATTGAACATTAGATCCGCCTGTTTCAACGCCAATCTCGCGCAAGACAGCCAGCGATGCGTCACGCATGATTTGATATTCTTTATCGGTAAGCGTTAAGGCTGGCGCAACCGTAATACTGTCGCCTGTGTGCACGCCCATGGGATCAAGATTTTCAATGGAGCAAACGATAATGCAGTTGTCCGCTTTGTCGCGCACAACTTCCATTTCATATTCTTTCCATCCTAATACGCTTTCTTCGACCAAGACTTCATTTGTCGGAGAGGCGTCAATGCCGCGTTCAACAATTTCTATGAATTCAGCCTTATTATAAGCGATGCCGCCGCCTGTGCCGCCTAGGGTGAAGGAAGGACGGATGATGGCGGGTAGACCAATATCTTCAAGCGCAGCTAGCGCCGCAGAAAGCGTTTTAATATGATGTGAGCGTGGAGTTGCGAGGCCAATTTTTGTCATCGCTTCGCGAAATAATTCGCGATCCTCTGCTTTATCAATCGCCGCTGCTGTCGCGCCAATCATTTCGACGTCGAAGGTTTTTAATACGCCCATTTTTTCCAGCGATAGCGCGCAATTGAGCGCAGTTTGTCCACCCATTGTCGGCAATAGGGCAAAGCCGCCAGGGATTGCGTAACGTTCTTTCTCGATTATTTTTGCGACAAATTCCGGCGTAATGGGCTCGACATAAGTACGATCCGCCAGATCGGGATCCGTCATAATCGTGGCTGGGTTAGAATTCACCAGAACGATTCGATAGCCTTCAGCTTTCAGCGCCTTGCATGCTTGCGTGCCCGAATAGTCGAACTCGCAAGCCTGGCCGATCACAATGGGACCGGCTCCGATAATCATGATGGTTGATATGTCGGTTCTTTTCGGCATCGCTGTCCTTTTAGCTCGTCCTGCCAGTGCGGCAGAGCGTGCGGTCCTGGGTCTTGTCGTTCTGCGCCCAATCTGGGCGGGGAAGCGCGCATAAAAAAAGGCCGCGTATCCGGCCTTTTGGACCAGAACGCGTCCCGTAATGCCCTCATCAGGCGTCTAGTGCGACGCCCATCCCAAGGGTTGGGCGAAGGGGCGGCGAGCGGGCGCGCCCGGCTCGAAAGTCTTAAATTCTCTAGACGAGATTATCTGGCATGGAAAGGGCTCGTGAGAGAGTTATACCCGCTAGATTATAGCTATCTGGCGCTCGCGGCTCCTCGTGATCGGTCCTGATTTTAAGCGCCCGTGACTCTGATCAGCGAGGTCTGGATCGGTGCGGCGCGGACCTTTTAAATTTGTTTTAGCGGCGTTAGGCGGGCTTGGGCTGAAGTGATTGTGTGAAGAGGATCTTATTCATGTCGTTTGCGCGGCAATTGAGGGCGTATATTTCGGTCGGCGCATTTGCGACTCTGGCGCATTACAGTGTGTTGATCGGTTTAGTTGAAGGAGCGCATTGGCCAGCGGTTCCCGCCACGCTCTGTGGCTACATCCTGGGCGGGGGCGTCGCTTATGTCTTTAATCGGCGGCACACATTTAAAAGCGCCCAGTCTCACGCTCGCGCAGGCTTTCGGTTTGCACTTGTTGCCTTAGTGGGTTTTTGTGTGACCTGTGTTCTTATGGTCTTGCTTGTAGATCAATGGAGCGCCCCTTATTTGCTGGCGCAAATCATTACGACGCTTGTAGCGATGTTTTTAACGTTCACGCTCAATAGACTCTGGACTTTTGGGTGAGAGGCAAAAATCTAAGGAAATTTTACCACAGGCGGCATTGAGGAAAGAATAGACTCGACATTACCGCCAGTTTTCAAACCAAAAATCGTGCCGCGATCATATAATAAATTATATTCAACATAGCGGCCGCGTCTAATGAGTTGTTCTTCACGTTCAGCCTCTGTCCAAGGCGCTGAAAAATTATTGCGCACAAGTTTGGGATAAATATCAAGGAAGCTTTCGCCAACATCGCGGGTAAAGGCGAAATCCTCGTCCCAGGCGCTATTTTCAGGATCTTGAGCGCTGTTGAAGTAATCATAGAAGATGCCGCCTATACCCCGTGGCTCATTCCGGTGTGGCAAAAAGAAATAGTCATCGCACCATCTTTTGAAATGCGGATAATTTGCAACGCGGTGACGATCGCAAGCGCCTTGCATGGCGGCGTGAAAGGCCTGCGTGTCGGGATCTTCTTGATTGCGACGCCGGTCCAGGACGGGCGTTAAATCTGCGCCGCCGCCAAACCAAGCTTTTGTCGTGACAACAAAGCGCGTGTTCATGTGAACGGCTGGCGTGTGCGGATTCCATGGGTGCGCGATCAGCGAAATGCCTGTAGCAAAGAATCTCGGATCTGCCTCGGCGCCAGGTATTTGTTTTGCGAATTCTGGTTGGAAAGTTCCAAAAACAGTTGAACAATGCACGCCGGCTTTTTCAAAGACGCGGCCGTGAAGCATGCCCATGCGGCCGCCGCCGCCAGGCGCGCCGTCATGGTTTTTGCGTTCCCAGGGGGTCAGAACAAACCGCCCGGCTCCGCCCGCTTCTGGCGCAAAAGGTCCTGAAGCTTCGTTTTCTAATTTTTCAAAAGCGGCGCAGATGCGAAGTTGAAGTTTCTCAAACCAGGCTTGCGCACTGGTTTTGCGATTTTGGAGCAAATCTGAATTTAAGGTCATCCACATCTCCAAACTTCTCTTTGCAACTAGCTTTCAGCGTTGGGTCTGAGCTGGCGGAGCGCCTCTCCCATAACAATCGCGGCGGCGAGCGCAACATTGAGCGAGCGCGCGGCTGGTATAAGGGGGATTTTCACGACAGCGTCGCTTGCCGCTGCAACCTCTTCAGGCACGCCTGCGCTTTCTCTTCCGACCATCAATATATCGTCAGGCTGGTAGGCGAAATCCAAGTAAGATTTCTCGGCCTTGGTTGACAAGAGGATTAATCGTCGCGCTTGACGCCCCTGTTGGTTGGATTTGCGCCAGTGTTGAAAGCTCTCAAAAGAAATATGCCGGCTGATCGTTAGCTGATCCAGATAATCCATCCCGGCGCGTCGAAAATGGCGGTCTGCGGCCGGAAACCCTGTCGGGCCGATAATCGCCGCCTCAAACCCCAGACAGGCGCAGGCGCGGAGCATGGTCCCTGCATTTTGAGGGATGTCGGGTTGATAAAGAGCAAGAGTGAGTTGATGCATCGCCGTTATTGTCAAATTATTCACGCATTGACGGCAATGTGCCGGAACGGTCTTTGAAAGTCATGTTCAGATGAAATTTACGACTTTTAGCCCAAAATGCGCTCAGAGCTGAGCGGCGAATTAACCAATCAGTGGCCTGAAGGCTCCAGAGGCGGAGCGGTAATGGCAGGAAGGGCTTTACCTCTCTGGCGGAACACGTCAAAAGATGAAATGCCTGACTTAATTAAAAGGCAATTTCAGAGCTGAGAAAGGGCGACGCCTGGGTATGAAGGGTGACCATTCATCAACGCCACATAATCCATCCCGCCGCGATATTCTCACGCTCGCGACGAGCGCGGGCGCAGTTACCGCAGTCGGCGGGGTGGCCTGGCCTTTAATTGCTCAGATGAATCCAGACGCCTCTGCGCGAGCTTTGGCCTCGACAGAGGTTGATGTCTCTACCGTGCCTGAAGGTCAGATCATTACCGTTAAGTGGCGCGGTAAGCCTGTTTTCATCCGCCATCGAACAGAAAAAGAAATCAAGGATGCGCAAGCTGTCAGTCTCGCGGAGCTTCCGGATCCTGAGTCTGACGAAAAGCGGGTTCAAAAACCCCAATGGTTGGTCGTCATTGGAATCTGTACGCATCTTGGATGCATCCCAACCGGGAAAGAAGGCGAATATGATGGATGGTTCTGTCCGTGCCATGGTTCTTCCTACGACGTATCGGGTCGAATTCGGCAGGGGCCTGCTCCCAGTAATCTCGAAGTGCCAAATTATACGTTCGTTAGCGATACAAAAATAAAGATTGGATGATTTAAAATAAAAGCTGACGGCGCAAAGGCGCAAGGGCTGCAAGTCAATTGGGAAAATTAAATGAGCGGACATTCGCAATATAAGCCCAAAAGCAACTTCGCTAAATGGTTAGAGCGTCGCTTGCCAATCCTCAGCTTTATGTACGACTCATTCGTTGCCTATCCGACCCCTAAAAATCTGAACTATCTTTGGACTTTTGGCGCGATTCTGTCCTTTATGCTGGTGGCTCAAATTATTACCGGCGTCGTCCTCGCTATGCATTATACGCCGGAAGTCACGCTGGCATTTAACTCAGTTGAAAATATTATGAGGGACGTGAATTGGGGGTGGGCGTTGCGTTATGCGCACGCCAACGGCGCCTCTATGTTTTTTCTTGCTGTTTATATCCATATTTTTCGCGGCATGTATTACGGCTCCTATAAAGAGCCCCGTGAGCTTCTCTGGATTCTCGGCGTCGTGATTTTTATGGTCATGATGGCGACGGGATTTTTGGGTTATGTTCTGCCTTGGGGGCAAATGTCTTTCTGGGCGGCGACAGTTATTACCAATCTTTTTTCTGCGCTACCGTGGGTTGGACCGTCAATCACAACTTGGCTGCTTGGGGGATACTCTGTCGATAATGCGACGCTCAATCGCTTTTTCGCGCTTCATTATCTCCTGCCATTTATAATTGTCGCGATCGTCGCGCTGCATGTCTGGGCGTTGCATGTCACAGGACAGAATAATCCTACTGGCGTCGAAGTGAAGGATGTGAAGAAGGATACACTGCCATTCACGCCTTACGCCACGATGAAGGATGGCTTTGCGATCGGCGTTTTCGTTCTTTTATACGCTTGGATGACGTTCTTTGTTCCCAATTATCTTGGTCATCCCGACAATTACATAGAAGCCAATCCTCTTGTGACGCCGCCCCACATTGTTCCTGAATGGTATTTCTTGCCCTTTTACGCAATTTTGAGGGCTATTCCCAATAAACTATTGGGCGTTATTGCATTGTTTTTATCTATCCTGATTGTTGCGGCCTTGCCTTGGCTCGACACCTCAAAAGTTAAATCTGGAACCTATCGTCCTCTGTTTCGTAAATTCTACTGGGCGTTTGTCGCAGTTTCGATCGGCTTGGGATATCTTGGTTCCCAGCCTGCTGAAGGCGCCTATCTTTGGATTGCGCGTCTTTTGACCTTCTACTATTTTTTCCACTTTCTCGTCATTCTTCCCCTATTGGGCAGACGCGAGAAACCAGATCCTTTGCCAAATTCTATTTCAGAGGCAACGGCCAATCGCGGAGCGTCGCATGCGTAATTTGCGACCATACTCTTCGTTATTAAGAATAATTCCAGTTGGGCTAACGCGCGCTGTAATTTTTTCCTCAGCGCTTTTTGTGGCGAGTGTTTATGCGCCCATCGCCCAGGCCAATGACGCTTTGAAACATGAAGAGCATCCAAAGCGCTATGACTGGAGTTTTGCGGGGATCTTTGGTCGCTATGACACCGCGCAATTAAGACGCGGTTTTAAGGTCTACAAGGAAGTATGCTCCACCTGCCATTCGATCAAGATGCTGGCCTTTCGTAATCTCAGTCAGTCTGGCGGTACGGAATTTTCGGAACGTGAAATTATTGAACTCGCGGCAAGTTACAAAATCAAAGATGGTCCAAATGACTCCGGCGAATTTTTTGATCGACCAGGACGCCCTAGCGACCGCTTTCCTGCTCCATTTGCTAATGAACAAGCAGCGCGCGCTGCGATGTCAGGAGCTTATCCGCCAGACATGTCTGTGCTAGCTAAAGCACGCGGTTATTCGAGAGGATTTCCGCAATTCTTGCTCGACGCTTTACCCTTCATCGCATATCAAGAAGGCGGCGTTGATTATGTCGCTTCTCTATTAACAGGCTATGTTGATGCGCCTGCTGATGTTAAAATTCCAGATGGACAGTATTACAACATTTACATGTCCGGACGACGCATCGGCATGCCGCCGCCCTTATCTGACGGCGTCGTCACCTATGATGATGGCGCGCCACAGACAGTTAATCAATATGCGCAAGATGTCGCTGCTTTCATGATGTGGTCTGCTGAGCCGCATCTCAACGCGCGCAAAAAAATTGGGATTGGAGTTATTTCATTTCTGCTTATTTTTGCCGGCTTGTTGTATTTCACGAAACGCAGGATTTGGTCGACAGTCGGGCATTAAAACCTAAAAGCTCTGAAAGCTTTGGGGATAAGACGCGCGCGGTTACGCGTCTCGCCGCGAGAGGCGCGTCTGGCGAGACTTTCTTGATAGGGTGATTGGAATCGGGCAAAAAGCCCCAAAGAGCTTTGGCGCCTGAAGGGCGCTTTAACGATCATCCCGAAAGGGCGGAAATGTCAGAGACTTTACGCGTGGGCATCGCAGGACTTGGCACTGTAGGCGCCGCTGTTACGCGTTTGTTAAGTCGTCAGGCGGATGCATTGACGGCCCGCACAGGACGCAAGATCGTTGTTGCAGGCGTTTCGGCGCGAGATCAGACAAAGAAACGCGATGCGGATCTCAGATCAGTTGAATTTTTTTCTGATCCCGTCAAATTAGCTGCTTCTGAGAAAATAGATCTTTTTGTTGAGTTAATTGGCGGCTCGGAGGGCCCAGCGCGCGCCAGCGTTGAAACGGCTTTGGCTCACGGCAAAGCCGTTGTGACCGCGAATAAGGCTTTGCTTGCAGCGCATGGATTGCATTTAACCCAACTCGCTGAAGAAAAACATGTTGCGCTTGCTTTTGAAGCTTCCGTGGCGGGCGGGATTCCAATTGTTAAAACATTGCGCGAAGGATTGGCGGGTAATTCTATTGTGCGCGTATATGGTATTTTGAACGGCACATGTAACTACATTCTCTCACGTATGGAGCGCGAAGAGCTTTCTTTTGAAACCTGTTTAAGCGAAGCGCAGAAACTTGGCTATGCTGAGGCTGATCCGACTTTTGATATTGGCGGATTTGATACAGCGCATAAGCTCTCTATCCTCACCTCTTTAGCCTTTGGCACGCGGATTTCAGCAGAATCAGTCGATATTGAAGGGATTGAGCGCGTTACGTTGGCTGACATAGAGGCGGCGGCGGAGTTAGGCTATCGTATAAAACTATTAGGCGTCGCACAGCGCACAGCCGAAGGCATTGAACAGCGCGTGCACCCAACGATGGTCAGTAAAAATACGGCCATTGCGCAGGTTATGGGCGTTTTAAATGCAGTGACAATAGACGCCGACGCTGTTCCTGAACTCACGCTTGTTGGACCAGGAGCTGGCGGCGAGGCGACGGCGTCTGCAGTTGTCGCGGATATTGCAGATATCGCCAAAGGCGTGCGAACGGCTCCGTTTGGATTGCCGGCAGCTCAGCTCAGAGAATTAAAGCGAACGCCGATGCGCCGACATGAGGGCGGCTATTATATTCGATTATCAGTGCGGGACGTCGCTGGCGCTTTCGCGCGCATCGCTACGCGTATGGCGGAGCGAAAAATTTCCCTAGAAAGCATCATGCAACGCGGCCGTCGCGGCGCGCCAGGCGATTGCGTCGATGTTATACTGATCACGCATGCAACGAGCGAGCATCTTGTAAGAGAGGCGCTTGAATTGATCTTCCAAGACGGAACAATCGTTATGCGAGCGCAAGTTATTCGTATCGAGAGAGAATAATTTGCAGGAAGGATTAACATGGCGACAAAGCCATCTATTGATTCCCTCGCTATTGGACGATTTCTAACGATAGAGCTTGCGCGAGCTACTGAACTGGCGGCGGTAGCTGCCGCGCAATTTCGGGGGCGCGGAGATGAGATGGCGGCGGGCGAGGCGGCGCTGTTGGCGATGCGGAGCCATCTTAGCTTTCTCCCAGCGCATGGGCGCATCGTTATTGGCGAGGGGGCCTCGGCCTCAGCTTTCTGTTTTGGCGAAATTATTGGATCTCCGGGCGCGCCAAATGTCGATCTCGCTGTGGCTCCGCTAGAAGGAGCTACATTGTGCGTGAAGGACATGGCGGGATCAATATCAATTGCAGCGGCTGCGACGCCGAACGCCTTATTAAATGTGCCTGAAGTCTATATGGATAAAATCGCCATTGGACCTGGTTATCCGCCGGGCGTTGTTGATCTGGATCGTCCGCCGCAAGAAAACATAAAATCATTGGCCAAAGCGAAGGGCGTTGCACCAAGCGAAATTAATATTTGTATCCTTGATCGCCCGCGTCACGCTGAACTAATTGCAGCTTGTCGGGCGGCGGGCGCCCGTATTCGGCTTATTTCCGATGGGGATGTGGCGGGCGTTATTGTTACAGCGGCGTCTTCTGAAACGGGCGTAGATTTGTATTTAGGCCGAGGTGGGGCGCCAGAAGGCGTGTTAGCTGCGGCGGCGCTCGCCTGCGTTGGCGGACAAATGCAGGGGCGTCTTGTTTTAGAAACTAACGATCAGCGAGCTCGCGCAGCGGCGCATGGTATTTCTGATGGCGCGCAAACTTATAATATTTCAGATATGGTTTCGGGAGACGTTGTAGTATGTGTGACAGGCGTGACGGATGGGCCTTTGGTCCGGGGCGTTATCATAGATAAAGATTATATTGAAACAGATACGCTGGCCTATCGCTCTTCAACAGGCACAGTGCGTAACATTCGCGCGCGTCGACGCGCGACTAGATAGGCATTCATGACTCCTGCTGCTCAAGTATCTGCTGCAATTGATGTTCTTGCGGATATTTCACAACGTCGCCGTCCCGCGACCGATGCGCTAAAAGATTGGGGGATCGCTCATCGTTTTGCTGGATCAAAAGATCGTGCGGCCATCGCCAGTCTCGTCTTTGATACATTACGAAAAGCTTCGTCCTCCAGCTTTATAATGGATGAAGACGCTCCGCGTGCAAAGATGCTTGGCGCGTTGCGTGAGGCGCGAGGGTTGGATGTAGAGACGATTTCTTCTCTTTTTTCTGGTGAAGGGCATGCGCCAGGAGCTCTAACGTCCCAAGAGCGGTTACGTCTCGAAACAGCAGGATTAGACGCGGCCCCTGATTTTGTTCGCGGTGATTATCCAGAATGGCTAAGCGCAAAATTTTCTGCTGTATTTGGTCAGGAGGCCGTCGAAGAAGGTAGAGCCTTAGCGATGCGCGCGCCGATCGATTTGCGTGTGAATATTTTGAAAGGGTCGCGAGAACAAACGTATCAAAAGCTTGCGCATTTGGCGCCTGTTATGACGCCGCACTCCCCACTCGGATTAAGAATTGACGCGGGATATAAGCGAGGGCCAGCCATGACGGCTGAGACAGCTTATGTAAAAGGTTACGTTGAGTTGCAAGACGAAGCCTCCCAACTCGCAAGTCTCCTCTGCGCAGCGGCGCCAGGCGAGCAAGTTCTGGATTTGTGCGCCGGTGGGGGTGGAAAAACCCTAGCGCTTGCTGGACAAATGCATAATCGCGGACAGATTTACGCTTTTGACGCGCAGCCTCGGCGCTTAATGCCGATCCATGAACGACTTGATCGAGCCGGCGCGCGCAATATTCAAGTTCGCGCCCAGCGAGGCGATGTGGATGTCTTATCAGATCTTGTCGGCCGGTGTGACTTGACGCTTATTGATGCGCCCTGCACGGGGACAGGGACGTGGCGGCGTCATCCAGATGCAAAATGGCGCTTAGCTGCTGGCGCCCTCGATCAGCGTCTCAAGGCGCAGGCGCAGCTCTTGGATCAAGCCGTGCGTTACGTGAAACCAGGCGGACGTTTAGCCTATGTCACTTGCTCTGTCTTAATTGAGGAAAATGAGGCGCAAGTCGCCGCCTTTATCGACAGGCATCCATATTTTTCCGCGGTTTCTGCTGTTTCTATGGCGCAAGCGGCGGGCCTTGACGCTTTGGCGTGTTTTTCTTCTCAGCATGGCCAAGGGCTGCGGTTCTCGCCAAGAACAAGCGGAACAGATGGATTTTTCGTTGCGCTGTTGCAAAGAGACAGTGTGATCCCTTAAGGCAGGGCATGAACAAAGCCGCAGCAACCTTCCACCATGATATTGCCGATCGCCATGATAAGGTCCTGATTGTCGATTTTGGCTCGCAAGTTACGCAGCTGATCGCCCGTCGGGTGCGTGAGGCGGGCGTTTATTGTGAAATCGCCCCTTTTCAAAATGCTGAACAGGCCTTTGCGCTTGTTCGTCCAAAGGCCGTCATTCTCTCTGGCGGACCGTGTTCTGTAGCTGATTTGAATTCACCGCGCGCGCCACAAGAGATTTTTCAAGCCGGCGTTCCTGTTCTTGGCATTTGCTATGGCGAACAAACAATGGCCGCGCAGCTTGGCGGAAAAGTTGAGGCAGGGCATCATCGAGAATTCGGCCGCGCCGACCTTACAATATTAGAAACGAGCGCGCTTTTTGAGGGCGTGTGGCGCAAGGGTCTGTCCTATCCGGTATGGATGAGTCACGGCGACCGTGTCACACATTTGCCGGCTGGCTTCCGGGTGATTGCCGCTTCAGAAAACGCGCCGATGGCTGCAATAGCTGACGAGGTGCGCGGTTTCTATGGCGTGCAATTTCATCTTGAAGTCGTTCATACGCCAGATGGCGCAAAGCTGCTGTCAAACTTCGTTCATAAAGTTGCTGGGTTAAAAGCTGACTGGACAATGTCAGCCTTTAGACAAGAAGCGATTGCTGCGATCAGACGGCAGGTCGGCGACAAGCGTGTGCTCTGTGGGCTTTCTGGAGGCGTCGATAGCGCTGTCGCTGCAGTATTAATTCATGAAGCTATTGGCGATCAACTTGTATGTGTTTTTGTTGATCATGGGCTTTTGCGTCAAGGTGAAGCAGAAGAGGTGGTTCGACTTTTCAAAGATCATTACAATATTCCGCTTCATCATGTTGATGCAGCGAGTGTTTTTTTAGACGCCCTAGAAGGCGTTGATGATCCTGAAATCAAACGCAAAACGATTGGTCGATTGTTTATCGAAACATTTGATCATGAAGCTCAGAAAATCGCGCAAGACTCCAAAGGCGCGCCGGAGTTCTTGGCGCAAGGAACGCTCTATCCAGATGTCATCGAAAGCGTATCTTTCACCGGGGGACCTTCGGTGACGATTAAATCCCATCATAATGTCGGCGGTTTGCCAGAACGTATGAAAATGGGGTTGGTTGAGCCTTTGCGTGAATTATTCAAGGATGAAGTAAGGGCGCTAGGCCGCGAATTGGGCTTGCCTGAGATTTTTGTGAAGCGTCATCCTTTTCCAGGCCCAGGTTTGGCAATTCGGTGTCCTGGAGTCATCACCAAGGAAAAACTCGAAATTTTGCGCAATGCTGACGCGATATATCTCGATGAAATTCGTAAAGCAGGACTCTATGACGAAATATGGCAAGCTTTTGCTGCGTTATTACCCGTGCGCAGTGTCGGCGTTATGGGGGATGGGCGCACATACGATTACGTGCTTGCGTTGCGGGCTGTTACAAGCAGCGATGGCATGACCGCTGATTTTTATCATTTTGACATGAGCTTTCTTGGTCGGGCTGCTACGCGGATCATTAACGAGGTAAGGGGCGTTAATCGTGTTGTTTATGATGTGACCAGTAAGCCGCCTGGAACGATAGAGTGGGAATAAGAAAACTATAATCCGTCTAAATATTATATGTTCCTGATAGATTTCATTTAAAATTAGCTTTTTTGCTAACCCTTTTATAAAAATTATTTTCTTTATCTTTAGAATTTAAATGAGACTTGATATTTTGGGGATTAAAAATATTTGAATTAGCTCTTAATAATTGTTAGTTGTTGAGATGCTGAGTGAGTATAAAAATTAGAGTAAGAAATGAAAATCTTAGCTATGTTTAAGAGTTGCATTAGAGATAGATTTGTTTCTCAATTATTTCTGTTGTTTCTCTTCTTTTTAGTTTTTGGTCAAGCGGCTGTCGCATTTCATCAGCAATGGAGTCCGATCGAAATTGATGATAACATCAGTTATCTTCTAGATGATAAATCTATCTATAAGGACGGATATAACATTATCGCCACAGTTGGGTTATTCCCGCACAGGCCAATAGCCTCAAACGCCGCGCTTGTAGTTTCAGCTTCCTACTTAGTGAAAATAAATTGCATCGCAAAATCCCTGATTGTGAAGCAGGGCAGCGCCTTTGCTGACTCAGAAACGGAAGGCGCGGTGTTGGATTTTGACGCCATTAAATTATATTCGGCCTTGGTTGCAAAAGATGTCGACGCTAAACTCATTGACCGGCTCTGTATGGGAGAGTGATGCCCCTTCAGGCGGTTGCACGCGGTTAAAAAGTTTTTGCAAAAGAGATCATTTCACTATCGCTTTGTCTTCTTTCGCCATGAATGGGTAATTCTTGGTTTTTTTAAATGAGGGAGTTTGTTGCTGGAGTATTTTTTCAAAAAGCGCGTCGGCGTAGATCGACGTCATTGTCTCATCTACGCCTCTTGGCGGTAAATATCATAATAATCAGATATATAAGCGCGCATTCGCCTTGGCCCCTTTTTAGTTTCAATTGTTTCCTAATATCATTTAGGAAAGTTAAGCGCTGTTCATTAAGCCGATGCCGCGCGGGGTTATTATTGTTTCGCTAGATGAGGAGGATCCATGCCCTTTACAACTCTTTCGTCCGAATTTATCGATTGGAAATTTTCTACTCAGGATGAGAAGAAAGATCGGTTGGATAAAGCGCTCAAGGCCATTGCGGCCCGGGCGCGCAAGGGCTTGGATTGTAAAAATTCCGAGGCTTTAAAGTATGATAAAGCCGCTAAAAAGCTTTTTCTTATTGTCCGGCATGAAGGTCAGACCATCTATGGACTTGAGCATGCAGATATCGCCAATTACAAAAAAGCGCAGGCGCTGGCCAAGCGCTATTTTAAGGATTTAGGCGCAGGCGAGATAGAGCCCGCCCATATTGAGCTCATAAAAAAAGCTATAGAACAGTTTTAACGCTGAGTTGAATTTGTTGACTGGCGTATTTCCTCAATTTTTAAGCGCAATCAGTAGCTTCTTGCTAAGACTTTTTTGTTTTTTGGGACTTGAATGGCAAATGTGAGAACCAAATGAGAGAGGTGGAGAAGCTCAATGTCCGCTATGCGCCCCGCCTTTACCCTTAAGCACGCTTCATTTCTTGTCTGCTTAGTGAGCGGGCTGTTTTTTGCAGGGCATATCTATTTTAATTTAGGCGACTATACCGCAGAGCGGGGTATTGTCGCTTTCGGCCAGAGTCTTGCAATCGTGTTGGCTTTTGCCGCAATGGTCTATCTCATTACTGAGACTTTTTTATTGGCGTTGTCGCGCCTATTTAATTTAGACGAATAGTTTAGGATTTCAGCGAACTCTTTTATGGATTTTCTTGGCGATTTTTTTCATTTTTTTGGCGATGCTCTGGTCTGTCGTTGAAGCTAGATCGCTTTCAAGTTGGCGGGTTAAATCTTGGATAGCGACTGCTAGCAGCAACTTCTTCTTCATATAATTGACCTTAGAGGCGATATTGCGGGTTTCTAATCTTTGAAAATCTGGGTGCCCGATGATTGAAAACCAAGCGCGATACCAATCATGATCCGCTGATATCTCCGGGTGGATCAAATCTTCTACAAGGATTTCTCTAAAAGGCGTTAGGGCGTAACGGAGGGCGAGTTCGGCCCCATCCCATGTCTTTTTTGTATGAAGAAGGCGGAAGAGCTGCAGCATCAGGCGCCCAAATTGCTCTTTGTGTCCGATCCAACAGTTTATCGCCTGTTCGCTTGGCTCAGCTTCGAACGGAAAGTCTGCAAAACGCGTCCAGAGATTAATGAAATCATGCTCGGTTTTTAATTCTTGTGTTTGATAGATGCCAGGCAGTGACTGCGCGGCGTGACGTGTTTTAGCCGGCTTGTCATAGCGGTAACGCAGCAGGATTTCCCTGTCTTGGGCATTTTTGGACGATTTATATTTGTTCGCCACAAGAGAACTCCTGGGGATTCGGGCGAAGTTTATCGGGTCATCCGCCCAACCTGCAAATGGCCGGATTTGGGCCTCGTCATGCTCGCCTTTGGCGGAGGCTTATGCTAACTCACCCCCCGAGGGTTGCCCCGCCCTGCGGCGGGGCGCAATATGATTTAGCAATCTCAAAGGTTGATCAGAGATGTCGGATATTTTTCATGAGGTTGATGAAGACGTCCGCCGAGATAAGACGGCCGACCTTTGGCGGCGGTATCAGACCCCTATATTCGTGGGCGCTTTTTTGATTGTCGCCGCTACAGGCGCCTATAGCTATTTTCAAGACACGCGGCTTAAGGCGGCGGAAGCGGCTAATGCGCGATTTCAAGCTGCTGCGGCGCTGGCGAATGAGGGAAAAAATGCGGAAGCCGCAGCTGCATTTGATGCGTTAGCGAAAGACGCGCCAGCCGGCTATGCGGCGCTGGCCCGCATCCGAGCCGCTGAGGTGCGTCCAGACAAGGCGCAAGCGATCGCTGAACTAAACGCGATCGGCGAGGATAAGAATGTTGATAAGCTGATGCAGCAAGTGGCTTTATTGCGGGCAAGTTTGTTGGTGATGGAAGGCGGAGATCGGGAAAAATTAGAGCGTGCGCTGGGCCCGCTGATGACTTCAGATGGCGCTTTTAGGTTTTCTGCTCAGGAGTGGAATGGCCTTGATGCGCTCGCCAATGATGACTTTGATGAAGCTGAACGCGTCTTCGATCAAGTATTAGCTGACACCGAGGCGCCTCAATCCATGCGCCAGAGAGCGGCTGCCTATCGGGGGTTATTGCACGCTAAGCGTGGTCCAAAAAAAGCGCCTGAAGCAACTGCTGGCGGCGGCGTCAATGGCGGCGTCATCAGCGTGACGCCTGTGATTGAGCCTGAACAAGGCGGCAATGCGCCCTCTGGATCGGCTGCGCCGTTTGAAACCAGGCAGGGCAATTAAGCGGCGCAGCACCGCGCAACCTTGCGCGAAAGATTGGGAATGTCATTTTCACTAGCGATTATTGGTCGGCCAAACGTTGGTAAATCGACGTTGTTCAACCGGCTTACAGGCAAAAAGCTCGCGCTCGTGGATGATCGTCCAGGCGTAACGCGCGATCGTCGAGAGGGTGACGCCCGCCTTGCGGATTTGCGCTTCAAAATTATCGACACGGCCGGTCTTGAGGAGGGCGCTCAGGCTTCGCTTGAAGGGCGGATGCGAGCCCAGACTGAAAATGCAGTCTTAATCGCTGATGCAATTTTATTTGTCATTGATGCGCGCGTTGGCGTCATGCCAGATGATAAATATTTTGCCGACCTCGTAAGACGCGCCGGCAAGCCGGTTATCCTCATCGCCAATAAAGCGGAAGGCAAAGCTGGAGAGCAGGGCGTGATTGAAGGATTTGCTCTTGGTCTAGGCGATCCCGTGCCCTTGTCTGCAGAACATGGCGAAGGGATGAGTGATCTTTATGACGCTTTGCGCTTTGCATTGCCAGAAGAAACAGCTGAGTCGGATGACGAGGAAATAGAGTTTGTTGAAAAACTTCGTGATGACGATGAAGATGGCAGCGATTTAGATATAACGAAACCTTTGCGGATCACTGTTGTGGGCCGCCCCAATGCCGGCAAGTCCACGCTGATCAATCGTTTATTAGGCGAGGAACGGCTGTTGACGGGTCCGGAGGCCGGCATCACACGCGACTCTATCGGCGTTGATTTTGAATGGAACCATCGCGCTATAAAACTTTTTGATACTGCTGGCCTTCGCAAACGTGCGCGTGTGGTTGATAAGTTAGAAAAATTATCAGCGGCTGACGCATTACGCGCCGTTCGTTTTTCTGAGGTAGTGGTCTTACTGGTGGACTCAACAATACCTTTTGAAAAACAGGATCTCACTATTGCTGATTTGGCGGCGCGTGAAGGTCGCGCTGTGGTCATTGCGCTCGGCAAATGGGACTTGATTGAAGATCGCGGTTCTAAATTGACGCTGTTGCGGGAGGAGGCGGAAAGATTATTGCCGCAAGTCAGGGGCTGCCCTGTCGCTCCCGTCTCTGGAGCCACGGGTCAGGGACTTGATGGATTAATGTCCAGCATCTTTCATACGCATGAAATATGGAACAAACGGATCGCAACCGCAAAACTTAATCGCTGGCTTTTAAGCACGATTGAGGAAACGCCGCCGCCAGCAGTGTCAGGCCGCCGCATAAAAATTCGGTATATGACGCAAGCAAAATCACGGCCGCCGCATTTTGTTTTGTTTGGCAATCAACTTGAGGAATTGCCGGCGAGTTACGAAAGATATTTAATTAATGGCTTAAGAAAAACATTTGAATTGCCGGGCGTTCCAATTCGAATATCCAAGAAATCCGGAGAAAATCCCTTTGAGGGAAAAAAACGTCAGCGCTAAATTAATCCAACAAAATAAGTTCTTGTTGGAGCGCATGACGGAGAATTTTTTTAAATTGAGAGAGAAGTTGGCGCTCTGATACCAATTTTTGGCGTAAGCGAGCGGGCATTTCAAACTGAACGCCGGCGCCAAAGCGTCCTTGATTGCAAATATTTTTTGGATCTCTTCCGGATAAGGAATGTCCTGCGCCAACTGCTTTTGCGGGAATAGATGCGGCGTTTAGCGAGAAAACAAGTCGATCGCGAAGACGCTCATGGAGACCGCCAACCCAGAGTGTGTGCGCATCTTCTTTGTCTTTGCGCCCATGGACGCTGATGGCTAGATCCGCGCGGCGGAGAAGATCAAGAGCGCGCGGTTCGTCGAAGCGGGATGAGGTAATGTGCAGACTTTCCGCCCGGCGACGTTTTTCCAAACTTTCAAAACCATAAAAGGAATAGCAATCATCTGCGAGGGCTTTGCCGATCTGAAGCGTTCCTGGTTCAATATATCCCCCGTGGGGCGCAAGGATCAAAATAGGCGAGCCGCGATCGATAACATGGATCTGATAATGTTCTCCTTCGATTTCCTGAGCGGCGAGCTCGTTGAAACTGGCGTAAACATCAACCATGTCTAAATCCTAAAACTTTGCGCAGCTTGTCGATTGATCCAGACCCTAAGCAGAGAAATTCGAATGAAGACAAGAATTATAATTTACAGTTTTCTTGATCAATTGGCTGGACGGGGCGTAGTTTTGAATTATTCTAAGAAACGACCGTCCAGAGCGTTTGATAACGCCTTCCTGGCGGCGGGAAATTCTGGAGGAATAAATGACAACGCTTAAGGGCAGTAAAACGGAAGCCAATTTGAAGGCGGCTTTCGCTGGCGAGTCGCAGGCTAATCGCCGCTATCTATATTTCGCTCAAAAGGCGGATGTTGAAGGCTACAACGATGTCGCGACCGTTTTCCGGTCAACGGCTGAAGGCGAAACCGGCCATGCGCATGGCCATCTTGAGTTTCTTGAGGGCGTTGGCGATCCGGCAACGGGCCTGCCAATTGGCAAGACGGCCGATAATCTAAAGGCGGCTGTGGCTGGGGAAACGCACGAATACACCGATATGTATCCCGGCATGGCGCGCTCTGCGCGGGACGAGGGCTTTGACGAGATCGCCGATTGGTTTGAAACCCTAGCCAAGGCGGAACGCTCCCATGCAGGCAGATTCCAGAAAGCTTTGGATGAGCTTAAGTAAGCTGTAGGGCTTGTTTAATCGGTTATAATTCACTCAGCCTAGCTCAGAGCCCCGTTGTGGGCTCTGAGTTTTTAAGTGAACCCTTTATGCGCGGCGTGCGCGGCAGGACATTATGAGAGAAGGCAGTCTCGAAGCGCCAATTCGTCATCCGATCGATTGGGAAAGCGCAGAATTTTATGATGAGGTAAAACTCGACGCGGAGTTGCGGCGCGTTTTTGACATCTGTCATGGCTGTCGTCGGTGCTTTAATCTGTGCGATTCATTTCCCAGACTGTTTGATTTAGTTGATGACTCAAAAAGCGGCGAGCTTGATAGCGTCGATAGCGCCGATTTTAAACGCGTGGTTGACGCCTGTACGCTTTGCGACATGTGTTTTTTGACGAAATGTCCTTATGTGCCGCCACATGAATTTAATCTTGATTTTCCTCATTTGATGTTGCGCTATCGCGCGGTCGAAGCAAACAAAAATAAAATTTCTCTTGCAGACCGGCAGCTGACAGAAACAGACCGCAATGGAAAATGGGCGACGCTAATTTATAGCGCTGCGAATTGGGCTACGCGCGCCAATAATGGGATTATGCGCAGCCTAGAAGAAAAGCTCATTGGGATAGATCGCAGAGCAGAGCTGCCACTATACGCCGCTCAGACGCTCGAGGCCTTAGCCGCGGCGCAGCCTGCGAAGCGAGACGCGACAGCGCCCGCGCAGGCCCGGAAAGCCGTTCTCTATGCAACGTGTTTTGGCGATTACAACGATACCTCAATTGGGATGTCGGCGCTCGCTGTATTGGCTAAAAATGGCGTTGAAACACGCATCGTTTATCCAGCATGCTGCGGGATGCCGAAATTAGAGCAAGGGCTGATTGGCGAAGTCGCTCAAGCAGCGCAGACAGTTTCGCAAGCTTTGTCTGAATATATAGATGAAGGATATGATATAGTCGCGCCTGTGCCTTCTTGCGCGTTAATGCTAAAATTTGAATGGCCGCTCATTTTACCCAATGATGAATTTGTCAAGAAACTTTCTAAAGCAACCTTTGATCTCTCGGAATATATCGTTGATATCTCCCGCAACGAGGGATTAGCAGAAGGCATGCAGCCGATTGAAGGGGGCGTGTCGTTTCATGTGTCTTGTCATTCTCGGGCGCAAAATATGGGCCAAAAAGGCGCCGAACTTCTGAAGCTTATTCCACAGACTGAAATTAGCGTCGTTGAGCGCTGCTCTGGCCATGGCGGAGCCTGGGGCTATAAAAAAGATCATTTTGAAATTGCAATGAAAGTTGGCAAACCTGCGGCGCGCCAATTATACGCCGCAGAAAAAAAGCATGTTGTGTCTGAATGTCCGCTTGCAGGCATTCATATTGAACAGGAAATTAAATCCCTTGATGGCGTCGCTGATAAACCACAAAGGGTAGCTCATCCAATTGTATTAATGGCGCGAGCCTATGGTTTGACGCGCGACTAAGCGGTCGAGCTTTTGGAGATAATGAATGACAAAGCGTCACTATCTATCACCTGACGATATTTTGTCTTGGCAAGATTACGCGCAGGCCCGCGCACAACATCGTACGCGGTTGACTGCAATCAAGCGCAAGCGTCGAATTGAGGTCGGGCCATTTGTGAGTTTCTATTTTGAGAGTTTCGAGACGATGTGGTTTCAAGTGCAGGAGATGCTGCACATTGAGAAAGGCGGTCCCGCCCAGATCCCAGATGAAATCGCCGCTTATAATCCCTTAATTCCGAAGGGAAGAGAGCTCTGCGCGACTTTCATGATTGAAATAGATGATCCCTTGCGGCGTGGGCGTGTTTTGGGCGGTCTTGGCGGCATTGAAGAAACCGCCTTTATTGAAGTTGGCGATTATCGAATTCATGCGAAAGCCGAAGCCGATCAGGATCGAACGACTGCTGAAGGTAAGGCAAGTTCAGTCCAATTTGTGCATTTTGATTTTTCTGATGCTGAGGCGCAAGCTTTCAAACAACCCAATACGCGCGTTATTTTGGGACTAACACACCCAAATTACAGCCATATGGCCGTACTTCCTGAAGCGACACGCGACTCTTTAGCGCAAGATTTTGACTGAAATAGATTGCCGATAGCGCCGCCTGCCGTTATGGCGTGGTCTTGATCATTTACCTAAATTGAGACCTCCGTGACCGCTTCCGCTACCCGTGATCCTGTTTCTCGTCGTCGCACCTTTGCAATTATTTCGCATCCGGACGCTGGTAAAACGACCTTAACCGAAAAACTCTTATTATTCGGCGGAGCCATTCAACTTGCAGGCGCCGTCAAAGCCAAGCGTAATGCGCAACAGACGCGTTCTGATTGGATGAGTATTGAACGCGAACGCGGTATTTCCGTTGTCACTTCGGTGATGACCTTTGAATATGCCGATTGCGTCTTTAATTTGCTCGATACGCCAGGTCACGAGGACTTTTCTGAAGACACCTATCGCACGCTTTCTGCGGTAGATGCTGCAGTCATGGTGATCGACGCGGCTAAAGGCATTGAGGCGCGGACGCGTAAACTTTTTGAAGTCTGTCGACTTCGAGACATACCCATTGTCACTTTTATTAATAAGCTGGATCGAGATGGTCGCGATCCCTTTGAGTTGCTCGATGAAATTGAGAAAACCTTAGCTCTCGATACAACGCCGATCAATTGGCCGATGGGCGGGGGTAAAAATTTTATCGGCACCTATCGCTTCTCAACTAAAACCATCCGCAAACTTGATGCGGATGAAGAGCCTGTTCAGACCAGTGGCATTGAGGATCCTATTATTGAAAAATTACTGCCTGCGCAGATTTTGGGTAATTGGCGCGATGAAGCGATGCTCGCGGAAGCCGGTAGCAAGCCTTTTGATTTGATGGCCTTTAGAGAAGGCCATTTGACGCCGGTTTTCTTCGGAAGCGCTTTACGAAATTTTGGCGTGCGCGATCTCATTGACGCAATGGCTGAATATGCGCCATCCCCTCGCGCTCAGGAGGCGGATAAACGTAGTGTTGCCGCTAATGAGCCTAAGATGACAGGGTTCGTTTTCAAAATTCAAGCGAATATGGACCCTAATCATCGCGATCGCATCGCCTTTATGCGGGTGTGTTCAGGCAAACTCACCCGCGGCATGAAAGCTAAGCTGGCGCGTACTGGAAAATCTATTCCACTTAATGCGCCGCAGTTTTTCTTCGCGCGCGATCGCTCGATAGCGGATGAGGCATATGCTGGCGATGTCGTGGGGCTGCCAAATCATGGCGTATTGCGCATTGGCGATACTTTAACGGAAGGCGAAGATCTTGTTTTCCGCGGCGTGCCAAGTTTTGCCCCAGAAATCATGCGACGCATTCTTATTTCAGATGCGATGAAAGCTAAAAAACTGCGCGAAGCTCTGCAGCAATTAGCAGAGGAGGGCGTTGTGCAAGTCTTCACTCCACATGATGGATCGGGATCAATTGTTGGGGTTGTTGGCGCCTTGCAACTTGATGTACTTGCAACGCGATTGGACGCAGAATACGGTCTACAAACACGCTATGAACAATCAAGATTTACAGTTTGTCGCTGGGTCGCCTCTCAAGACGCCGTGAAATTAAAAAGCTTCATTGATACGCATGGTTCAAGCATCGCTGATGATCTTGATGGCGCGCCTGTTTTTATGTCGACTTCCGCTTTTCAACTTAACTATGACTCTGAACGAAATCCCGACATCATTTTTTCTGATGTGAAGGATTATCAAAAATCCGAAAATTAGGCCTCTTGGGAAGCGATGCGCCGGCGCTTATCGTTTTTCATCAGGGTCTTCCCAAATTCGGTCTTGGCGTGATAAGCGGTCGGTAGCAATTAAGCGTTCTGTCGTTGGCTGAGAGCCCTGAGCCCGTTCTGATTTAGATAAGGCTTTGAAAACAGTAGCTTATAATATCCGGTTGCGCCCTTGACGGGAGCGCCGGGAAACTCTTTGCGTCCCCTGCGACGTGAAAATGACATCCAAAGGGAAGTTCATGAGCCAGTCCGGTTTCTTCACCACCTCCGTTGCGCAGTCAGATCCTGAACTTGCGAAAGCGATAGACCTCGAGCTTGGTCGTCAGCGCCACGAAATCGAGCTCATTGCATCGGAAAATATTGTTTCAAAGGCGGTGCTGGAGGCGCAGGGATCGGTTCTGACAAATAAGTATGCGGAAGGCTATCCAGGCAAGCGTTATTATGGCGGCTGCCAATTTGTAGATATTGCCGAAAATTTAGCGCTCGAACGGGCCAAAAAGCTTTTTGGCTGCTCTTACGCCAATGTTCAGCCTAATTCCGGTTCGCAGGCGAACCAAGCCGTCTTTCTTGCCTTGCTACAGCCTGGCGACACCTATCTGGGTCTCGATCTTGCCGCTGGCGGCCATCTCACGCATGGCTCGCCTGTTAATGTGTCCGGTCGTTGGTTTAAGCCAGTGGCTTATACTGTTCGCCAGAGCGATCAGCGCATTGATATGGATCAGGTAGAACGCCTCGCTAAAGAGCATAAGCCAAAATTAATCATCGCCGGCGGTTCAGGCTATTCTCGTATTTGGGACTTCGAAGCGTTCCGTAAAATTGCCGATAGCGTCGGGGCCTATTTGATGGTGGACATGGCTCACTTTGCTGGCCTTGTCGCTGCAGGATTGCATCCTTCGCCATTTCCGCATGCGCATGTCGTGACGACGACCACACATAAAACATTGCGCGGTCCACGCGGCGGATTAATCCTATGCAATGACGAGGAAATTGGTAAAAAATTAAATTCAGCCGTGTTCCCAGGCTTGCAGGGTGGTCCCTTGATGCATGTGATTGCAGCCAAGGCAGTCGCCTTCGGCGAAGCGCTCACGCCAGAGTTCAAAGCCTATCAGCAACGCGTTAAAGAAAATGCGCAAATTTTGGCGCAAACACTCGTTGAGGCTGGTTTGGCGATTGTGTCAGGCGGAACGGATAACCACTTAATGCTTGTGGATCTGCGTCCGAAAAAGATCACGGGCAAAGCGGCGGAAGCCGCGCTTGGCCGGGCGCATATTACCTGTAATAAAAATGGCATTCCTTTTGATCCAGAAAAGCCATTCGTCACATCTGGTATCCGTTTAGGAACGCCAGCAGCGACATCGCGGGGGTTTGGCAAAGAAGAATTCAAGCAAGTCGGCAGCATGATTGTTGAAGTGCTTGATGGTCTTTCCGCCAAGGGCGAAGAGGGCAATGCGGGCACGGAAGCGGCAGTGAAAGATAAGGTTCATGCGCTGACCGCTAAGTTCCCGATCTACTAAGTTTACTGGAGTTGCGCTGCCCTTCTTGAGCGAGGAGGGCTGCGCAGTTTTTAATTAGATGAGTTATTGAAGTGACGTGGAGCTTTGATGCTCATTTCATTTCTTCCGAAGCTGACGGCTAACCGCGTCTAATTGCGGGAATTTTGTAGCCCGCGCGCAAGAGGCGACATGCATGCGCTGCCCTTACTGCGCTTCTTTTGATACACAGGTTAAAGATTCAAGACCTGCAGAGGACTCTGCGTGCATTCGTCGTCGGCGTATTTGTCCAACCTGTGGCGGGCGCTTTACGACTTTTGAACGGGTGCAGCTGCGTGAAATTGTAGTTGTTAAAAAGTCCGGTAGACGCGCGCCATTTGATCGCGACAAACTTGTTCGTTCTGTTGAAATTGCTTTGCGCAAACGCCCAGTTGAGCCGGAGCGTGTGGAGCGGATGATATCAGGAATTGTGCGACAACTAGAAAGTCTTGGCGAAGCAGAAGTCGAAAGCCAGCAAATTGGCGAGTTGATCATTGAGGGATTACGCACGCTTGATGCCGTGGCTTATGTGAGATTTGCTTCAGTCTATCGTGATTTTAGAGAGGCGAGAGACTTCAATGTCCTGATTGACGAACTAGAAGGCGTCGGCGATCCGGAGACCAATAACGCGGACGATCTATGACGCGCGTCGCATCAGTGCCTGATATCTCTCTAGATGACTCATATATGGCCTGTGCGCTTGCTCTTGGCCGACGAAATTTGGGATTAACCGCCCCTAATCCATCTGTTGGCGCGCTTGTTGTTAAGGAAGGCGTCGTCATAGGACGGGGCTGGACAGGCGTAGGCGGCCGTCCCCATGCTGAGGTAATCGCCTTAAAGCAAGCGGGAGCTCTTGCGGTTGGCGCGACTCTATACGTCACGCTTGAGCCATGCGCACACCATGGCGTCACGCCTCCCTGTGTCGAGTCGATCGTTGCTGCGGGGATTGCGCGTGTTGTGTCAGCCCTTGAGGATCCTAACCCGCGTGTTGCAGGTCAGGGTCATCAGTATCTGAGACAATCAGGCATTGAACTATTACTAGGCGTTGGCGCCGCAATGGCTCGATTGGATCATATGGGCCATATATTGCGAATGATGCATCATCGTCCGATGGTGACATTGAAACTAGCGCAGACTGCGGATGGATACGCAGCGGGCGCTGCATATGATCCGCGATTGCACATTACTGGGCCTGTCGCTGACGCCTTCACTCATGTGCAGCGCGCTATGCATGACGCAATCATGATTGGCGCAGGTACGGCGCGTGAGGATGATCCCTTGATGACTGTGCGGTTGCCAGGAATGGATAATCGTCGACCTTTACGGATCGTGCTTGATCCTAAATTATCGTTGTCTCCCCGCTCGCGCCTTGTCTCAACAGCTCATGATAAGCCGTTGTTGATTGTGGTGCGTGAAGATATTGCAGACGAAGTTGTCCTCCGATTCAAAAAATCTAGTGGAGCGGATGTTGCCCGCATACCGAGCAAAGATGGATTGCTTAATTTGCATTCAGTTCTCCGCCTGCTGTCGGAGCGCGGTGTGACGAGAGTTTTTAGCGAGGGCGGTCCGACTGTTGCTGAAAGTTTACTGTCTGCGGGCTTAGCGGATGAAATAATTTTGCATCAAGGCGTTAAACCTTTAGGCCGCTTAGGAAAACTTGCGCTGACGCCAGCTGCGAAAATGATTTTACGAGATGAAAATAAATATCGATTGATGGAAAAACGTTATTTGGGCGTGGATCAGATGATGCGATATGCGAGGGTTGATTAATGTTCACTGGTATCGTGACAGATATGGGTGAGGTTATGACCGTTCTGCCGCGCGGTAGGTTGACGCGTCTACAGATCGCCTGTGGCTATGACGCAAAAGAAATTATGCTTGGAGCCTCAATCGCTTGCTCAGGAGTTTGCCTTACGGTTGTTGATGTGAAGTCTAATCGAGCGGGTGCGATCTTTGATGTGGATGCAGCTGCTGAGACCTTGCGTCTCACAAGTGTTGGAAACTGGCGGGTTGGGTCGAAGATTAATTTAGAGCGTGCGCTAAAAATCGGAGATGAATTGGGAGGGCACCTTGTTACGGGTCATGTGGATGGATTAGCCAAGATCATCTCACGAGATGATCTTGGCCAAAATGACGATCAAGCTGAAGCTACGGCGGCAAACGATCGCATGACCTGTTTTTGGATTGAGGCGCCGACAATTGAGCTTGCTGGATATATTGCGAGAAAGGGATCGGTTACCCTAGATGGCGTTTCATTGACGGTGAATGCTGTCGAAGAAAAAAGATTTTCTGTTTTACTCATACCTCATACGCTGAGGGTTACAACATTTAACGCTCGGCGCGAGGGCGATTTTCTTAATCTTGAGGTTGATTTAATGGCGCGTTACGCCGGGCGATTGAGTGACTTTAATAAGAAGCAGGAGTCTTTGTGAAATCTTTGTATGATGCGCCGACTTAAATCGTTGAAGATTAATTCTTCAGTTCGGATATGGATCCAGGCGCTGAGAAAAATATCCTCGTTTTATCGTGGTTGAGAGGTAGGGATCTATGGCGGGCTTTGCGGAAGATGTATCGGAGAACCTGGTCGTCACTGGAGCGCGAATGCTCGTTATCGCAGCGCAGTTTAATCGGGATATCGTAGAATTACTTTGCGCTGGCGCGTTGACGGCTCTGGAACGTGCGCAAGCTGAGGCTGAGCTCATCATGGTTCCGGGAGCGCTTGAGATTCCAATTGCCGCTAAAATCGCACTGGAGGCCGCTAATAAATCAGCGCGCCCCTTTGAAGGTGTCATTGCCCTTGGGTGCGTTATTCGAGGCGACACTTACCATTTTGAAGTCGTCTCGAATGAAAGCGCCCGCGCTTTAATGGATCTTTCCGTTGCACAAACTATTCCGCTGGGCAACGGCGTCTTAACCGTAGAAAATGAGGATCAAGCCTACGTGCGCGCGGATCCTCAGCGTGGCGATAAGGGCGGAGAAGCAGCGCGCGCCGCTTTGGCTTTGACTGCGTTGAAGCGGAGTTTGTCATGACTCTCGATCATCGCTCTGCCGCGCGTCTGGCTGTTGTGCAAGCGCTTTATCAAATGGAAGTTTCCGGTAAAGGGATTAATGAAATTTTTGCTGAATTTGAATCGCACTGGATAGGGCGAGAAATTGAAGGCGTGCAGTATAAGCCGGCAGAGGTTGGTTTTTTCCGTGATATTCTACAAGGGGTCTTAACGGATCAGCTGGCCATTGATCAACAAATTGACCAAGCCTTATCTAACGGTTGGCCTTTAGCGCGCGTTGAAGCAGTCATGCGCGCCACATTAAGAGCTGGCGCTTATGAAATGCGCGCTAGGAAAGATGTTCCGTCGCGGGTAGTCATAAAAGAATATGTTGACGTTGCGGGCGCTTTTTTTGGTCCAACTGAATCGGGCATGGTCAATGCGGTTTTGGATAAAATTGCGCGAGAGGAGCGAGAGCAAGAATTAAAATAGCTCTTTTTTTAAAGTCGACTGCAATGATGACGAAGCGCTACAGTGAAGATGAGTTAATATCAAAGCTATTTTCGCCAATAGCTGGACCGGAGGCTTTGGGGTTAGCTGACGACGCCGCCTTGATGGCGGTTCGCGATAAGCCTCTAGTCCTTACAACGGATATGCTGGTTGCTGGCGTGCATTTCTTTGCACAAGATCCGCCAGAATTAATCGCCAAGAAAGCCTTGCGCGTGAATCTGTCCGATCTTGCGGCCAAAGGCGCTGTGCCGCAGGGATTTCTTCTCTCAATTGCCTTACCGATGGATTGGAGCAATGACTGGCTTGAGTCATTTGCGCGCGGATTAGGCGAAGATGCGCAGGATTTTGCGGTCCCTTTGCTCGGCGGCGATACATCTTCAACCTCAGGTCCTGTCGCTATTTCTATAACTGCGATCGGAACGGTAGAGACTTTTGTTGCGCGTCGCGGCGCGCGTGTGGGAGATGGCGTTTATGTTTCTGGACCAATTGGCGAGGCGGCGTTAGGTCTTTGGCTTCGCGAAAACCCTGAGCGACTTGAAACTCTACCGCTCGAGGCCCGTGATAGCCTACTGGCGCGTTATCTGCTGCCCCGGCCTCGTCTTGATTTGATCCCATTGCTTACAGGCGCCGCGAATGCGGCAATGGATATTTCCGATGGCCTCGTCGGCGATTTGGCTAAGTTAACTCGCGTTTCCGGCGTGAGCGCTGAGGTGACAATCAGCGATATTCCCCTCTCCCTAGCCGCGTTACAACTAATCGCGCTTAAGCCAAAACTATTCGAGCTCGCGCTAACTGGCGGGGATGATTACGAAATCCTCTTCACGGCGGGGGCTGATTTTTCTCCGCCCAAGGGCATTTGGCGCATCGGCTCAGTTACGGCTGGATCAAATCCGCCCGAGCTGCGCGATGGGGAGGGCAAAAGCGTGTTTTTCAAGAAAAACTCCTATCGCCATTTTTGACAACATAACGCTCTGCGCCATTGCCGCAGGTCCCTGTTTCTGGCAGAAAGCGCCCGGGAGGATTTAGCCGAGCCGAGGTGATTCTTGGCTTTTAGGTTATTGTTTTTCCTCTAGGCGACGTGCAGTCGCGCAAGTTTTGGCCGTCAATCGGCCCGGGAATAAAAGGCGAATTCATTATGGTTTTGTTTCTCACCATCGTCTTCGGACTGATGTCCGTCGTTTACGGCGTGAAGACTGCGCAAGAATTGCTAGCGGCGGATGCAGGTTCAGCCCGCATGCAAGAAATTTCTGGGGCAGTTGCCGAGGGGGCGCAGGCCTATCTTAACCGTCAGTATAAGACCATTGGCATGGTCGGCGGCGTGATTTTTGTCATGCTGGTTGTTCTGCTCGGCTGGGCGGTAGCCTTTGGCTTTTTAATCGGCGCGGCGTTGTCCGGCGCGGCGGGCTATATTGGCATGAATGTCTCTGTGCGGGCGAATGTGCGCACCGCTCAAGCGGCGACCCACTCAATCGCGGCGGGATTGGACATTGCGTTCAAAGCGGGCGCCATTACTGGATTGCTCGTCGCCGGTCTGGCCTTACTTGGCGTCGCCGTCTACTACGCTATTCTGACTTGGATCTTTGGCTATTCTCCTTCAGATCGCATCGTCGTCGATGCGCTTGTTGGTCTGGGCTTTGGCGCGTCCTTGATCTCGATCTTTGCGCGTTTGGGCGGCGGTATTTTTACAAAGGGCGCTGATGTTGGCGCGGATCTTGTCGGTAAGGTTGAAGCGGGCATACCAGAGGATGATCCGCGCAACCCCGCAACCATCGCCGATAATGTGGGCGATAATGTTGGCGATTGCGCTGGCATGGCGGCAGATCTTTTCGAGACCTATGCTGTAACCGTTGTTGCGACAATGGTGCTCGCCTCGATCTTCTTTGCTGGCCAGTCTGGCCTGTCATCGGCTGTGGTCTATCCGCTAGCGATTGGCGGGTTGTCTATTTTGACCTCTATCGCGGGCACATATTTTGTAAAGCTTGGCGATGATGACACGCCTTGGGGAAAATTAACGGCCCCTTATTTTGAAAAGATCGGGTTGAAAAAAGACTCCATCATGGATGCGCTTTACAAAGGCTTGATCGCAGCGGGCGTTTTATCAATTGGCGGACTCTTTATCGCAACAACCGTCACCGTTGGTTGGGGCGAAATCGGCAAGGCGAATGGCGTTGCGATTCATGGCTATGGACTGTTTTTCTCCGGCGTCCTTGGTCTGATCGTAACAGGCGCAATCGTTTATATAACGGAATATTATACAGCGACGGGTAAACGGCCTGTTGTGTCGATTGCGCAAGCTTCTGTAACTGGCCACGGCACAAACGTTATTCAGGGCCTTGCTGTGTCGCTTGAAGCAACGGCGGCTCCCGCTCTGGTGATTGTTCTGGGCATTATCCTGACCTATGAACTCGGCGGCCTATATGGCACTGCGATTGCAGTAACGACCATGTTGGGTCTAGCCGGCATGATCGTCGCCTTGGACGCCTTTGGTCCAGTCACAGATAATGCGGGAGGCATTGCAGAAATGGCGGGACTGCCGAAAGAAGTTCGGCAGTCAACCGATGCATTAGATGCTGTTGGCAATACAACGAAAGCTGTCACTAAAGGCTATGCAATTGGCTCAGCAGGCCTTGGCGCCTTAGTGCTTTTTGCTGCCTACACGAATGATCTTAAACATTTCATAGAGACGGGTGTGCCCTTCTTTAAAGGGATTGATAAAGTCGATTTTGATCTGTCAAATCCCTATGTCGTTGCGGGTCTGATTTTTGGCGGCTTAATCCCTTATCTATTCGGAGGCATCGCCATGACGGCGGTGGGGCGCGCTGCTGGATCGGTTGTTGTTGAAGTGCGGCGGCAATTTAAAGAGAAGCCAGGCATTATGACTGGCGCAGAGCGTCCTGATTATGGGCGCGCTGTCGATATGTTAACGCAAGCGGCGATTAAGGAAATGATCATTCCTTCGCTACTTCCCGTGCTTGCGCCAATCGTCGCCTTTATTGTCGCTTGGGTTCTTGGCGGTAAGGCGAATGCTTTTGCTGCGCTAGGCGCGCTCCTCTTGGGCGTTATCGTCAATGGCTTGTTTGTGGCCATATCGATGACCTCGGGCGGCGGCGCTTGGGATAACGCAAAGAAGTCTTTCGAGGATGGCTTTGTCGATCAAGATGGCGTTCGGCATCTTAAGGGCTCTGAGGCCCATAAGGCGTCTGTAACAGGCGATACAGTCGGCGATCCCTATAAGGATACGGCAGGACCTGCGGTTAACCCGGCCATTAAAATTACAAATATCGTCGCTTTGCTACTTCTTGCGATCCTTGCGCATTAACCAAAGTAGATGACAAGTTAACAGGCGGGGGAGACCCCGCCTTTTTTATTTTTTCTGTAGTCGCAGTTTTTTTAAAGCCGGCCTATACTCTTTGCGCCAATGACCCATCCATTCTTCTGCCTACACAATCATGGTTTTATTCGCGCCGCTGTTGCGACGCCGCAACTAAAAGTGGCAGAACCCGCTTTTAATGCGGCTAAAATAATTGAGATGTCTCGAAAAGCAGATCAACAAGCGGCATCGGTCGTTCTTTTCCCTGAGCTTGGTCTGTCCGCTTACGCCATAGATGATCTGCTGCAGCAGGACGTTTTGCTGCTTGCCGTAGAGCGCGCGCTAGAAGAAATCGTTAAAGCATCGGCGCATTTAAAACTGATCATTGTTGTTGGTGCGCCTCTTCGTCATCGTGGGCGACTATATAATTGTGCGGTTGCGATTTTTCGCGGTGAAATTCTCGCTGTCACGCCGAAAATCTTTCTGCCAAACTATCGCGAATTCTATGAGAAGAGGCATTTTTCTTCAGGAGCGTCAATTGTCGGCGCGCAAATTAATATAGCAGGCAGAGAGGCTCCCTTTGGATGGGATCTCCTTCTTGAAGCGGTGGATGTTCCTGATCTGGTTTTACATATGGAAATTTGTGAAGATGTTTGGGCGCCTATTCCTCCTTCATCGCGCGCGGCGTTAGCAGGCGCAACTGTCCTATTAAACTTATCGGCCTCTAACGCAATTGTTGGAAAATCTGATTTCAGGCAGAGGCTTTGCGCAACGCATTCCGCAAGTTGTCTCTCTGCATACCTCTATTCTGCGTCGGGTCGGGGGGAGTCTACAACGGATCTTGCTTGGGACGGCGAAGCCATGATCCATGAAAATGGCGTTTTACTTGCAAAAGCCCCGCGCTTTTCAACGCAGCCTGAACTCGTTGTCGCCGATTTAGATCTTGGCCTCCTTGCCACAGAGCGAATGCGTCAGAGCTCTTTTGGAGATTGTGCTGATCGCGAACAATCTAATATGAATTTTAGACGTATTAAATTTACGCTTAATTTAACGCGTGATCGGGATCTTAATTTTTTACGGCGCGTAGAGCGGTTTCCCTTCGTGCCGTCAGATGAGGCGCGATTAAGCGAATTATGTTATGAAGCCTTTAATATTCAAGCGCATGGTCTTGAACAGCGTCTGCGCGCAGCGAATATCTCCAAAGTCGTTATTGGCGTTTCGGGAGGGTTGGACTCAACCCATGCGCTCTTGGTCGCCATTGCGGCGATGGAGCGCTTGGAATTGCCGCGTGAGAATATACTCGCCTATACATTGCCGGCTTTTGCAACGACAAGTAAAACTAAAGCAAACGCATGGGGTTTGATGCGCGCGCTTGGCGTAACAGGCAATGAGATAGATCTATCTAGCGCTGCTTTGCAGATGTTGAGAGATATTCAGCATCCAGCCGCTCTTGGCGAGGATCGCTATGATGCAACTTATGAGAATGTGCAAGCAGGCGCGCGAAGCGCGCTCTTGTTCCGTCTAGCGAATTTACATAACGCGCTTGTCATTGGCACAGGCGATTTATCAGAATTAGCTTTAGGATGGTGCACATATGGCGTGGGCGATCAGATGTCGCACTACAATGTGAATGCCTCTGTATCCAAAACGCTCATCCAGCATTTGATCCGTTGGTGCGCCGCGCAAGGCCGTTACGGCGAAACGGCGACGCAACTTCTCTATGACATCTTAGATACGGAAATCTCACCAGAACTCATACCCGGAAAAGAAATGCAAAGGACCCAAGATATCGTTGGTCCCTATGAATTACAGGACTTCAATTTATTCTATGTGACAAGATATGGGTTTTCGCCGTCGAAAATCGCGTTTCTGGCTTGGCGCGCGTGGCGCGAAGCTCAATCGGGCTATTGGCCTAGCGCGATTAAAGAAAGCGAGCGTCGTCATTATACATTGGAAGAAATCAAGCGCTGGCTAGAGATTTTCCTTAAGCGTTTTTTTGCAACAAGCCAATTCAAGCGCACGGCGGCGCCAAATGGCCCTAAAGTCAGCTCAGGCGGCTCTTTATCGCCGCGAGGGGATTGGCGCGCGCCCAGCGACGCGCATGCCCAGACTTGGCTGGATGATTTTGACGCCATTCCCTAACAGTTTTGACGCTATTTCTAACTTGTTGCCTCGAAGCGATTAAGCGCCACGCTCATCAATCGCACCGTCTGCAAAATACTCGGAAAAAATCAGATTATCATTTATATTAACTAGATTTTTATTGGTATTTTGTGTTTAGTCGTCTTTATGAGCCAGTCTTAGAACTCGTAATTCAAATTGCAGACAGAGTTTGAAGAGTGTTTAGGTCGAAATTTTATTTTTTAAACCGAATGACTAGTCATTCATGACCGATCGCCTTCGCCAAAGCGCAGATCAGCCCTGCGCCATTTTACGCCAATTACCCGAGGGATTTCTAGATTGTCCCGCGGATCGGCTGATACAGCTTCTGCCAGGGCCTACGCTATTTGATCTACCAGGCAAAGATCCCAGACCGCTTTTTATCTCAACGCTCTTACACGGCAATGAGGATAGCGGATTAAACGCAATACAAACTGTCTTAAAGCAACAGCTATCTCGGGGGCTTAATCGTTCATTATTATTATTTATTGGCAATGTCCGTGCGGCGGCTCAGCAGCGTCGAACGCTTCCAGACCAACTTGATTATAATCGAATATGGCCTGGAACCAAAATTATAGACCATCCACTTATTGATATGGCGCGGTCAATATATGATTACGCCGCGTGTCGACGTCCAATGGCAAGCATCGATATTCATAATAATACGGGTTTTAATCCGCCTTATGGCTGCGTGCCGAAACTTGAGCCCCATTTCATCGCTTTGGCGCGAATGTTTTCCTCCTATATTGTTCATTTTGAGCGGCCTTTTGGTACGCATACGGCGGCTTTTTCCGCTCTCTGTCCGGCCGTGACGGTGGAATGTGGGAAGGCTGGAAAAGAATCGGCGACGCAACAGGCTGTTCGTTTGATTCAATCTTGTCTGGATCTGAAGGCTTTTGACGATGAGATAAGAGCCCCGGATCAAATTGACCTGTTACGCACTTACGCTATTGTTAAGCCGCCGCGTGACGTCTCTATTTCTTTTGATGGTCAGCGCGCTGATTTTATTTTTCGTAAAGATATCGATCAGCTAAATTTCAAAGAAATACAGGCGGGCGAATTTTTTGGTTACGTTAAAAATGGTTTGCATAAATTAGAAATATTGCCTGGCGATGGTTTGGATTCCGCTCCTGGTGAATATTTTGATTATATTAATGGAAAAATATTTCTAAATAAAGCAGCAATCCCCGCTATGCTGACGTGTGACCCGGAGGCTGTAAAACTAGATTGCCTATGTTATCTTATGCATCGCATTAATCTTGATGGCGTCAGGATTTATTCTTGATGAATGTTACTTAAAAATAAATTGTGTAACAATTGGCGCATGGAGCGAGCCTATAATAGGATCATGCGCAAAGACTTCATCTTCTAATCCTTGGTTATAGATGGTCGTCTTTGTCCATACTTTTGTTAAAGTTTGAGAGGTAAGAATATGGTCAAGCAATTTGGCTTTTCCTGCGTGAATAACGCTGTAGGCCAGATTGTCGTTTAGTCTAGACTCAAGACTAAATAGTTCGCGATGAGATGTTTCAGGCTCATTTTGCTGGCCGCGGAGCAATTGTAAGGGCGCGTCATGCAAATCGGCGTTGAAATCGCCGCAAACTGCGATCTGCGCTTGTGCGTCTTGATCAAAAATTGTTTCGCAAAAGAGTCTCGTTTCTAACGCCTGTCCCTCTCTTTTCATCATCGCGACAAATTGCCCTAAAATCCATGAACGGCTAGAGCCCAGACCACGGGCGGTAATCGTCGGCACTGGCCGCGGCGCGCGAAGATGTGAATTTACAACATGAAGTTTAAGTCCATTGGGTAGGGATATCCGGGCGTAAAGGCTGGGGCGATCCCATTTTATTATAACTGTGGGCGGATCGACGCCACTGTCGCTTGGTGGACGCCATTCCCATTGCGGTAATAAATTATGATAGATTTGTTGATGATCTTCTATGGGCCAGCGACTGAGAATAACGAGGTTATGGATGTCGGCGGGCGCCTGAGTCTTTGGGTGTTGACTGCTCGCAACGAAATAATTTTCATATCGCGTTTCCGCAAGTAAATGGTCCAGGGCTTCCAAAGTCCGTGGGCTGCGCTTATGGCTTTTTTGACCATTAACTTCCTGAAGACAAATAATATCAAACTCTAGCTGACTCAGAAGGGGTTGGAGAACAGCCCGGCGCTTTGTAAATATCTCCTCGCGCCGGGGCGAATAGTCCAGATGCTCAAGATTGAAGGTCGCAAGTCGCAGGGTTAGCATGGGCAATAATTGCGCATCTTGCCCTTATGCGCCAGA
Organism: Methylocystaceae bacterium; assembly: GCA_009921565.1. Classification (GTDB taxonomy): domain Bacteria; phylum Pseudomonadota; class Alphaproteobacteria; order Rhizobiales; family Beijerinckiaceae; genus Methylocystis. Next base: position 34,101 of record RFXM01000002.1, read on the forward strand.
ACTCTTAAAAAATTCGTCCCTTTCTCCGATCTGAGCTAATGGGAATGCGCTCGACCTCGCGCTGAAATCGGGTCACAATCAACTATTATTCGCTAGGAGAATCGACGCGGTGTCCATATTCGACGGAATCCCCTTCTTTAAAGGGTTAGATGTTAAGCGCGTGGCGAAATTTGAGCGTCTTTGCCAACGGAAACGCTTCAGCGAAAATGAATTGGTTGTTGATTTTGACGATGAGTCCATGGACGTCTATTTCATCGTGGCCGGCGATGTCAGGGTTTTAAATCGCACTGCGGCGGGTAAAGAAATTATTCTAGGCGACTTTCATGCGGGAAATTTTTTTGGAGAAATGGCCGCAATTGACGCGGCGCATCGTTCGGCCAATGTCACGGCGCTGACAAATGCAGAAGTATTGATCGTGCCGCCTGCTGTTTTCTGCGAGATTGTCTATAGCGAACCGCAAATATGTGAACGCTTGATGCGTATTTTCACCGATCGGGTAAGACAGCTCAATGCTCGCTTATTTGAACGCAGCGTTCTGGATTTGCGACATCGTCTTTATGCAGAGCTTCTGCGCATGTCTATTCCGCGGCAAGGCGCAAAAGATCAATCAATTGTTTCTCCACCCCCGTTTCAGCATGATTTAGCCGCGCGTATCGGATGTCGGCGCGAGCAAGTCAGCAGAGAATTAACGGCGATGATCGAGGACGGCTTGCTAGAGAAAGCGCGGGGCGGACTTGTTTTACCGCGTCCAAAATTACTCCAAAAGCGTATTCAAGATGCGATGAATGAAGTGGATTCAGGGTAGCTTCGTTTGGCGTTATGAGGGATTTAGTTCTTGTTGCGGCATGTGATAGGGTAACCCCTCGCCCTGTCGCTATTCTTCAAGACGATTAGACGCTTGCACAAAATGGCGGTCGTTATCTCATTGGCTCTCTAGAGCGATTTTATTGGGATTTTGCAGGTCTTTAACCGATGACGCGAGCGAGTGTTGAAAAATTTTGGAGAGATATTGCCGCCTCACATAAGGAGGGGGCGTTTGATGTATTGGCGTCAGGTTATGCTGATCCAAAGCGGGGTTATCATAATTGGAGTCATCTAGAGGATCTTCTAACGAAATTGGATATTCTTGAGGGATTGGCCACAAGGAAAGATCTTCTTATCGCAGCCATATTTTGGCATGACGCAGTTTTTGTAACGTATGAGCCTGATGGGGCGCAGCGGCCCGATGCAGTGAATGTGCGCGCAAGCGCTGCGCTCTTTGAGACATACTCTTTACATTCTCCAGCCGACGCGCAGGCTGTTTGTGAGCTGATATTAGCGACAACAACACATCTAAGCGCGCAGGCGTCAGAAGGCCGCTATAAGGGGTTCTCCCAAGATTTTGACCTTTTCTTAGATCTAGATTTATCTTCGCTTGGCGCAAGTTGGCCGGTTTTTAGGAAAAATCTTGATCAGATTCATTTTGAGTATTCTTTAACGCCTCAGGAAATTTTTTATCAGGATCGTTTACGTATGTTTGAAAAATTCCAAAACTATAGCGTAAATTTATATCGCTTAAAGGAATCGCGCGACTTATGGCTGGCTCAAGCGCAAGAAAATATTAAGCGTGCGCAAATTGAATTGCTTGAGTTATTGGCAAAATAAAACGGCGCCTAAAGGCGCCGTTTATTTCTTTTATCGCCTCTATTTTAGTAATTATAGGCGCGTTCGCCGTGATCAGTAATATCGAGGCCTTCGCGCTCTTGATCAGCGGCTGGGCGTAAGCCGACGATAAGATCGACAAGTTTATAGATGATCGCCGACCCAACGCCAGACCAGATCAGCGTCGCGGCAACTGCTATTCCTTGAGCTTTGAGCTGCGTCACGAGATTATAGACGCCCGTATAATCGGTGAGGTTGGTGTAATCAGTTATTCCAATCCCTCCGAGTTCTGGATTAACAAGAATGCCGGTCGCAAGCGCTCCAGTAATGCCGCCAATGCAATGCACGCCAAAGACGTCGAGCGCGTCATCATAGCCTACGGCTTTCTTGACGACATCAACGAAGAACACGCAAATTGGGGAGACGGCGAGACCAAGAACGATTGCGCCCATTGGTCCTGCGTAACCCGAAGCAGGCGTAACCGCGACCAGGCCAGCAACAGCGCCTGTGATCATGCCAAGCAGAGATGGCTTACCTTTTAGGATCCATTCTGCAACCATCCATGACAGCGTTGCGGCTGCAGTCGCGACCATCGTATTGACGAAGGCAAGCGCGGTTGTGCCGTTGGCTTCCAGGTTTGATCCTGCGTTGAAGCCAAACCAGCCGACCCAGAGCAGCGAAGCGCCGATCATTGACATCGTCAGGGAGTGAGGCGCGAAGGATTCTCTGCCAAAGCCGACCCGGCGACCAACCATGATTGCGCCAACTAGTCCGGCAATACCAGCGTTGATATGCACAACAGTGCCGCCTGCAAAATCAAGCGCGCCCTTAGCCGCAAGCCATCCTACAGAGGCGTTAATCCCATCAAGTTTTGCTTGCGCCGCAGCTTTTTCTACATCGCTTTTTGCAGCAGCCAATTGCGTGGCGGCGTCAACTAAGGCGTTTGGATCCGCAATACCCCAAACCCAATGAGCGACCGGGAAATAAATGACCGTGACCCAAAGCAAGACAAAAAGCAGGATTGCTGAGAACTTCATCCGCTCTGCAAAAGCGCCGATGATCAACGCTGGCGTAATCATGGCGAAGGTCATTTGAAACACCATGAAGGCATATTCAGGAATGACATGTCCGGGCGTGAATGTCGGCGCAAGGGAAGAGCCCGTAACGCCTTTGAGGAAGATTTTATTCAAGCCGCCAATATACGGGCTGAGCGACCCGCCATCGCCAAATGCGACCGAATAGCCGTAAAGCGACCAGATAACGCCCACGAGCGCAACGATTGCAAAAGTTTGAGAAAGAATAGAGAGCATGTTTTTCGTGCGCACCAAACCGCCATAAAACAAGGCCAGGCCTGGTATCGACATCATTAAAACAAGAAGGCTTGAGGTAAGCATCCAGGTTGTATCGCCTGGATTTGGCGTTGGATCATTACCTGCGATAGCGGGCGAGGCCAGCAATAAAAGCGCTGTTCCCGCGATCAGCGAAGACGCTTTGGCGCTTCGTGGCAGAAGAACTTGCATTCGGTTAGCTCCTGAAATTTCGCGAGAGGGTGATTAAAGGGCTTCTGCATCGGCTTCGCCGGTGCGGATGCGGACAGCGCGATCAATGGGCGCAACAAATATTTTGCCATCGCCAATCTGGCCGGTGCGCGCAGTCGAGGCGATAGCTTCAACAACTTTATCCGCGAGCGCTGCCGGCACTGCCACTTCCATTTTTAATTTTGGCAAGAAGCTGACGGCATATTCCGCGCCACGATAAATTTCTGTATGTCCCTTTTGACGGCCAAAGCCCTTAACTTCTGTAACGGTCAACCCGTGCACGCCGATTTCGGTCAGCGCGTCGCGCACCTCATCGAGCTTGAACGGCTTGATGATCGCTGTGACGATTTTCCACAGCAGAGACACTTCAAAAGCCGTGCCAACGCTCTGGTGTGCTAGAAAATTTGCAAGATTTGGCTGCAATCAAGAGGCCGCTGCGTCTAAGTCCTTGATCCTGAGATCATAACAACGATCAGCCCCAACTCTGGCTGGAGCTAAATTTTAATGGCAACTCGTCTAATGCTTAATCGTTAGGCTACTGCCTAATTTCTAGGACGTAGGCGAATAAGACCCTCTTGCGCCACTGACGCCACCAATTTGCCGTTGCGTGTAAAGATTTGTCCTCGGGTTAGGGCGCGGGCATGGCCGGCGATAGGACTTTCTTGCGCATAGAGCAGCCAGTCATCGACCCGAAACGCATTATGCAGCCAGAGGGCGTGGTCGAGACTAGCGACTTGCAAGTGTGGATCAAAAATTGTCCGTCCATGTGCAAGGAGCGCAGTATTGAGCAGCGTCATGTCCGACAAATAAGCAAGGATCGCGCTGTGGACCGCTTGCTCATCGGGTAGGGGACCGCGAATACGAAACCAGATGAACTGCTCAGCACTTTTATTTTTTTGAGGAAACAGCATTGTTTCCGGAGAGACGATCCGCATATCGAGCGGACTTGGTTTTTCAAGCCAAAGTTTTGCAGGGTCAGGTAGGAAAGCGCGAAATCGTCCAACAAGCGCATGCATATCATCGAGCGTTTCTGGATCAGGAACGACGGGACCCGCCATTGCGTGGGATAAGCCGTCCTCACCTAATTGATAGGAAGCTTCTAACGAAAAAATCGTGACGCCTTCCTGCGTCGCGTTACATCGTCTTGTCGTGAAGCTTCTACCGTCCCGAATGCGCTCAACTTGAAAATCAATTGGCTTTTTGGGATTGCCGGCAAGAACAAAATAGCCATGCAAAGAATGCGCATGTCGATCATTGCTGACAGTTCGCGTCGCAGCCACGAGCGCTTGAGCAATCGCTTGGCCGCCATAGACCTGTTTACCTGCGCTACTGGGGCTGTAGCCGCGAAACCGATCTCCGCCGACGTCTTCGAGATCGAGCAGAGAGAGTAGTTCAGTTGCCGGAAAATCTGGGGGAGCGCTAGTGGTCAATCGATTTTGCGCGCTTCTTCCGGCAACATGATTGGAATGCCGTCACGGATTGGATAGGCGAGTTTGGCCGATCTTGAGATTAATTCCTGACGCGCGCGATCATATTCCAATGTTGTCTTAGTCAGGGGACAAACAAGTATCTCAAGTAAACGCGGATCGACCTTTGTTGTTTCTGGCTCTGCGCCGGCGCTAGTATTTTCAGTTTGATCAGAATGAGTCATGTTTTAGTTCCATGTTAGGGCGTGAGTGTAAATAAGCTGATCTAACGCCTTAATGCCACTTGGATATCTCTCTGCCACGCTCAGCCAGATCGATTTTTGCAAGAGTGATCAGCGTTTCCGCGCGTGTTTTCAGATCGATCGCTTCTATTAAGGCTTGTTTTTCATTGGAGCCAAACGGACACATCATTGCAAGCGCATTAACGAGAGTTTCTGTTGGAGCGGCGTCAATACTACCCCAATCAATTTCAAGATTAGATGCTTCAGCAAAGGTGCGTAGCATAGAGATCATGCCAGCGCGGTCGACAGAATTCTCGCCGGCGCCGGGAAGGAGATCTGCAGAAAAACGTAAATAGTCCACCTGGAAGCGACGATAAGGCGTTCCGGAAGTCACTTCTTTTAATATGCTGAAACGAGATACGCCGCTGAGGGTGATTAGATAGCGACCATCTCCGGTTTCAACGAACCGAGTAATCCGCCCCACGCAGCCCACGCTAAAGAGTTCGCTGGTGGCGGTTTCATTTTGTTGGGGTTGAATCATGCCAATCATTCTATCTGTGGCGATAGCGCTTTCGACAAGCGCGAGATAGCGGGGTTCAAAGATATTGAGCGGTAATTCGCTGCGCGGCAATAGAACAGCTCCTGCGAGCGGAAATATTGGGATGATTTGAGGTATCTCCTCTATTGTTCCGTAAGGGCGGTTCAAGCTCATTGCTGCGGGTTCTTTCCTTATGAAAAGAGCAGGCCGGAGAGTTTCCGGCGCGCTTGAACAGTCGCGCTGTCCATCGGACCCCAGGCCTCAAAGAACAGCACAAGTTGTTTTCGGGCTCCGTCATCTTGCCAATTACGGTCGCGCCGGATGATTTCAAGGAGGGCTTGCGCCGCTTCTTCTCGCTTATTCTCGGCATTCAGGGCAAGCGCGAGATCAAAGTAGGCCTGAAGATTATTGGGATCTTGCTGGATTTTGCGCTGCAGTTCGCTTGTCTGCCCAAGATCTGCTGCGCGTTCGGCATTGGCGATCGCGGCAAGAACAGAGGCGACATCGGCGTCTTTAAGCAAAGATTCAGGCAGGCGTTCTAACAAGGCTTTGGCTGAGTCAATTTGTTGTGCGTCAACATACAGGCGTGCGAGAATGGCGAATGCTTTGGGATCAAGCGGTTCTTTACTCGTCAATTCCGCAAGCAAGGCGTGCGCCCCGGCGATATCGCCTTGTGTGACCATTTCTTTCGCTGCGCTGAGTAGATCGGCGTTATCTTCAATTGGCCCGAGTAAGCGCTCCAAAAAACCTTTTACTTGATCAAAAGGCAATGCGCCTACAAAGCCGTCTACGGGTCGGCCGCGTTGAAAGGCGATTACCGCCGGCGCAGAGGCGATGCCTAATTGATCGGCGATTGCTCGTCCGGAGGCGATATTTAAATGCGCAAGACGAACCTTGCCTTGAGCGGCGTCAATCAAGCGCTCGAGATGGGATTTAATTTCATTGCAGGCCGCTTGCGTTTCTGACCAGATATTCACGATGACAAGTTTACGCAATGACTCTTCAAGCACGTCTTGTCGAAAACGCGACTCTGTCGTTTCGATAATTTCCTGAGCTGTTGGCGTCGGGGACGTGTCGGCCATTTACTCTCCTCAATCGGCTTGTTTAATAAATGTTAGATAGGCCGGACGCCTACCTGCTGCTATCGCTTTGGCTTCATATTTTGTTTGCGTCCAGTTGGGCCAGGGTTGGCGCCAATCATCCGCTACTGCCGCCTTCCAACGGAAGGCGGGGCATGCTTGAAAACGAGCCAAGGTCCAGGCGGCATAGTCGTCTATATCGGTAGCAAAACGCAATTGGGCGTTGGGTTTCATGACCCGGGTCAATCGGCTCAGGTTAGCTTGCGAGACAAAGCGGCGTTTTCGATGGCGCCTCTTTGGCCAAGGGTCAGGATAGAAAAGATAAACGCAAGCCAGGCTTTCGTCGGGCAAAAGATCTAAAATTTGAGCGGCGTCACCTTGATGGAGAGAAATATTAGTTAGTCCGCGCCCGTCTATCTTTGAGAGTAGTTTGGCTACGCCATTCACAAAGGGTTCGCAGCCAATAAAATCAACTTCCGGAGACAGGCTGGCGGCTTCTATCAAATGCTCCCCGCCGCCAAATCCAATTTCAAGACATGTGTCGCGGCCCTCTCGCAATTTGATAGGGCCTGTGAGATTAAGCAAGAGCTTGGGCAAAAGCGAGGTCATAAGCTCGCTTTGTCTCTGGCGCAGGGCTTTGCCCTTGGAGCGTCCGTAGAGTCTGCTGCGCGCGGCGATCTCGTTGGTCATTTTCAATCAAGAATTAAAGTAATTATGGCCGGGCAAGCCCGGCCATAGTGAGGCTTAGTTTCTTGCCGCTATTATCGAAAATGTGATTTCAGCTGATCGACAAGATCGGTCTTTTCCCAAGAAAACCCACCATCTGAGTCTGGCGTGCGGCCGAAATGGCCATAGCTTGAGGTGCGGGCGTAAATTGGTCGATTGAGCTGCAGATGTTCGCGAATGCCGCGGGGCGTCAATCTGATGAGTTGCGGCAGCACAGCTTCAAGCTTGTCCTCCGGCGCCTGTCCAGTACCATGAAGATCTACGTAAATAGAAAGCGGTTCGGCGACGCCAATGGCGTAGGAGAGCTGTAGCGTGCATCGATCGGCTAAGCCAGCAGCGACGACGTTTTTCGCTAAATAACGGGCGGCATAGGCTGCAGACCGATCAACCTTAGTTGGATCTTTGCCAGAGAACGCGCCGCCGCCATGGGGCGCGGCGCCGCCATAGGTATCCACAATGATCTTACGCCCCGTTAAGCCAGTGTCGCCATCAGGCCCGCCAATAAAGAACTTGCCGGTTGGATTAATATGCCAGACGGTATTGTTCGTGATCCAGTCTTTTGGCAGCGCTTCTCGGATATAAGGCTCAGCAATGCGGCGGATGTCAGCTGGCGAGAGATTTTCATCTATGTGCTGATGAGATAGGACAATCTGCGTCGCTTCAACTGGCTTGCCATTCTCATAACGAACCGTGACTTGGCTTTTGGCGTCTGGACCTAAGCCTTTTTCTTTGCCGCTGTGGCGGGCATTTGCAAGCAGCTCGAGTATTTTATGAGAATAATACAAAGGCGCAGGCATTAACTCAGGAGTTTCGCGAACGGCATAGCCAAACATGATGCCTTGATCGCCAGCGCCTTCATCCTTATTGCCGGCGGCGTCGACGCCTTGCGCAATATCTACAGATTGCTCGTGCAATAGAACTTCTATGTTTGCTGTGTTCCAATGAAATCCGTGCTGTTCATAACCAATGGCGCGAATTGCTTTACGCGCAATTTCTGCAATCCTTTCAAAAGGAATGTGAGGGCCTCTCACTTCACCGGCGATTACAACTCGATTTGTTGTGCATAATGTTTCGGCCGCAACGCGGATGGCGTAAGGGTCAATGCCGGCTTTTACGCCTTCACGAAAAAACTCATCCACGATTTCATCGGAAATGCGGTCGCTAACTTTATCAGGATGACCTTCTGAAACGGACTCGCTGGTGAATAGATAATTTTTGCGGGTCAAGTGACGACCTCCCAATTTCCCTAGAGTAGGTTGATGGATCACCGCGTGAATTTAGTAACCAGGAAGGGGTTAAAATCACGCTTGAGGTGAAATTTACGCGTTACGCATGTTTCGCAGATCGACAAATTGGCAGGCTGCAAAAACAAAAACCAGAAATTAAGCAAAATCCTCTGCCAGCCGCCGTTCGTTTCGTCAAGCCGTAACCGGGAAGGGCGTTCGTTATAGAGAACTGCTGGCTGGCAGTCCAAGGCAGAGCCCCAAAGCCCCTAAGAAATGTCTCTTCTCCTGGTGAGGGCTTCGTGTGAACTAAGATCAAAATTATAGAGGATAGAGGGGCTTGCGAGCGCTCATGCTCGGCGGGCTAAGAGGAAGCTAACCCCCCACAGAAGCGCAAAGGCCAAGCCGCCAAAATGAGCAAACAAAGGAGCTGGCGCGGGGATAGGCAATGGACCATCGATCAGGCCTGCGGCGCCAAGCGGCAAGGCCTTTAAAACCCGTCCATAGGGATCGATTATGGCGGAAACGCCAGTATTAGCGACTCTGATTAGGGGTAAGCCTTCTTCGATCGCGCGCAAGCGCGCTTGGGCGAAATGCTGATAAGGACCGATCGTTAAGCCGAACCATCCGTCATTTGTGACATTGAGAAGCCATTGAACAGGCGCTAAGCCGTTGGCTCTCTCAACGACGTCGCCTGAAAAGACGGCCTCATAACAAATGAGAGGCGAAGCAGGCGGCAGTCCAGGCGTTATTAAAATTCGTCTCTCAGCGCCCGCATCCCATACGCCTGGCGCTAAATGGGTGATGCCGAGCGGCTGGAGAAATTTTTCGAGCGGCAAATATTCGCCGAAAGGCACGAGATGTTTTTTATCAAAAGCAGCAATAATTCGATCGCGCTCTACAACCTCGATAGAATTATAGATTTCAGTTTTATTGCTTTTGTTATTTTCTTGCATGCGCGCAGCGCCAGTAATCAGGACGACGCCTTTTAATCGTTGTGAGATTTCTGTGAGCGCTTGGGGTTGCTCTGAAAGTATGAATGGAAAGGCGGACTCTGGCCAAATAAGATGCGTGATTGATGAGAACTCATTTTCCGCCTGCGGCGGTCCCTGCGTCGATAGCGTCAAATAATGCTCTAAGATTGCTGGGCCATTTTCTGCGCGAAATTTTGCGTCTTGCGCTAGATTTGGTTGCATCAAACGCAATTTAACTTGCGGCACGTAGCTTGTTTGAGAAGAGGTAAGTCGAAATACCCCAAAGCTCGCCATGGCGATTACTGTCGCTAGCGCTAGTGCGAGTGGGTATATATTTTTTTTATTTTTATAGGGATGGGCGTAAAATGTCAGCGCTGGCGCTGCAAAGACGAGAGGCGTTATAAGATTTAAACCCTCTAGGCCAATCAGCGAGGCTGTTTGCGCTAATGGCCCTGCGCCGGCTAACGCCATGCCGACATCATTCCAAGGAAAACCTGTCAATACATGTCCGCGCATCCACTCAGCGCTACTTACCCCGATGGCGAATGCGAAAATACGCCATGGGCTAGCTGACCAAAGAACCAAAGCAAGAATAAAACCGCCGGCGATAAAAAGAGCAAGTAAAGCAGGGAGGCCAAAAACGGCGAAAGGCATAGCCCACGCAAATTGGTCTGCTTCAACCAGCATGGCGGCGCCTAACCACCAAAGACTTGCGACGAAGTATCCAAAGCCCAGCCACCATCCAGATGTTGCGGCGCTGAGGATGGAACGCCATGAAATTTTTTGTCCATCCAAATAAGCGCGATCGATGAGCCAGAGGCCAATCATCATGGGCGCGAACATAGCAGGCGTAAAATTTATTGGCGCGAGAGCGAGAGCGCCAAACGCGCCAGAGCAAAAAGCAATAGCGCGTTTTTTCCAGCCCTGAGCTTGCTGGGTTTCATATACGCAGGCTTGAAGAAAGAGAGCCGGGTTAATCAGTTTTGCCCTTGCTGGGAGGAGCTTTTTTCGCCCCAGCACAGGATCGCACATGCTGAAGCAATTCTTAGCTCTCTGAAGAAATTAATTTATACTTCGTTTGTTTTTCGACGTCCCCGCACGCGCAATTTAGCTACGCGGCGCGGATCGGCGTCAATGATTTCAAATTCAAATGCTTCTACAGGGGTTGGGATGATCTCCCCGCGCATAGGCACGCGGCCCGCTAACCAGGCGACAAGGCCGCCAATTGTCGTGACTTCGGCGGGGGTATCCTCCATGCGAAAATCCACGCCAAGCATTTCATTAACCTCATCGAGATCAGCGCGCGCATCGAGGAGGTAATCTCCATTTTCTAACTTGATGACGCTTGGAGCCTCGCCAATATCATGCTCATCTTCAATATCTCCAACGATCATTTCCATAATATCTTCAATAGTGACTAAGCCATCGGTGCCGCCATATTCGTCGATAACCAGAGCAAGATGCGTCCGCGTCGCTTGCATACGAATGAGGAGGTCCAGCGCTGGCATCGCCCCAGGGACATAAAGTACGGGCTTGAGTAGGCTGGTTGATGAAAGCGGCGCGTTAAAATCAACTTGAGTGACTGGCGCCTCTTCTTGATGGGGTTGAGTAACATTCAAACCAGCGCATTGCGCAATGAGATTTATGAAATCGCGGATGTGAATCATGCCGCGCGGGTCATCTAACGTATCCGCATAAACAGGGAGACGCGAATGTCCAGCGTCTTGAAAAACATTCAGCGCTTCTCGCAGTGTCAAATCGTGTGACAAAGCAATAATATCCGCGCGCGGTATCATTGCGTCGTGCACTCTTAAGTCATGCAGACTTAATACATTTTTTAGTAACGCGCGCTCATGTGGAGTGACGTCGCCTGCCGCTTCCTCTAGGGCGTCTTCGATATCTTCGCGCACAGATGCGGGCGTAAGACCAAGCAATGTGCGTAGTCGATCAAGAAGACTTAAGCGCACGCCTTCGCTTAATCTTTTCCCATCATCATTATTTTCTGATCTTGTTGACATGATTAATTTAGCTTAGCCCTGATCTTAATTGAGGATGGATACATTTCATCCTCGCTTTCGTATGGATCGCCCAGGCCCATTTTCAGAGCAATTATGCGCTCCAGATTTTCCATAGTTTCCGCCTCGGCGTCAGTTTCATGATCATAGCCGACAAGATGTAGAACGCCATGGATGAGCATATGGCCGATATAATTCGAAAGCGGTCTCCCAAATTCCTTGGCCTCTCGGGTCACTGTTTGATAGGCGATAATGATATCGCCAAGCAGTTGTTTCTCTTCAAGAAGACCAGGGGTGGGAAAGGATAAGACGTTGGTGGGCGCGTTTTTGCCGCGCCACTGTGCGTTGAGTTGGGTTATTGCAGCGTCATCGCAATAGGTGACGCTAATTTCACATTCAGGCGCAAGCGTCAGAAGACAATTCTCAAGGCTCGCCGCGACACAGCGGTTGGTCAGCCCATCCAGGTCTTCGACGCTATTCCATTCCAATGCGGCGACAACAATGTCGATTTCAAGACTCATTGTTGTTTACGATCCTGACGCGCTTCATTCTTATGTCGCGCGGCGCGATCATAAGCGCTGACAATCTGGCGCACCAATTCGTGACGGACAACGTCGCCTTCAGAAAATTTTACGCGTCCAATAGTGTCCAATTCTGATAGCAGATCCACCGCTTCTGAAAGACCAGAGGTTTGTCCTGGCGGCAAATCTGTCTGCGACGGGTCGCCGGTGATAATCATACGCGAGCCTTCGCCTAGCCGCGTAAGGAACATCTTCATTTGCATGGACGTTGCGTTTTGAGCTTCATCCAAAAGCACGCAGGCGCGGGTTAGCGTTCTTCCGCGCATGAAAGCCAGGGGGGCAACTTCGATCATGCCAGTTTGAAGACCGCGTTCGACCATGCGCGCATCCATGAAATCATGCAGGGCGTCAAAAATTGGACGCAAATATGGGTCGACTTTTTCTCGCATATCGCCAGGTAAAAAGCCTAAACGCTCTCCTGCTTCGACGGCGGGGCGGGACAGGATAAGACGCTCCACGGCGCCTTGCTCCATCAATTGAACTGCTTGCCCAACAGCCAGCCATGTCTTGCCAGTGCCTGCAGGGCCAACGCCGAAGACAAGTTCATAACGTTTCATCGCTCGTAAATATTGGTCTTGGGCGGCATTTCGCGCACGCACGAGGCCGCGTTTACGCGTGATGATTTGTTCAAAGCCGCCGCGCGTTGGTTCAGCATTTGGGAAGAGACTACGTTGTCGGGCTGTTTCTTCAATTGCGCCGTCAACTTCCCCTGAGCTAATTTTTTGTCCTTTAGAAATCCGTTCATACAGTGCTTCTAATACGCGTCGCGCATGCTCGCAGGACTCTGCTTTGCCTTTTAAAGTGACATGATTACCGTTGGCGAAAGACGCTACGCGTAATCGACGCTCAATTTTTGCAAGGTTTTGATCATATAAGCCAAAGACAAGCGAGGCGTATTTATTGTTTTCAAACGCCAGCGTAATTTCTGCTTCAGGTTCAGGGGCTTCATCGCGTCGTGTTGCGAGAACTGGATCATAGACCATCTTAGATCACCGCTTCTTGAGGCATATGAATAAGATTTCCTGTCAATGAATTGGGTCCTGTAGCAGAAATCGCAACGCGCGCGATTTTACCGATAAGGCTTGTGGGTCCATTTACATGGACCGCTTGAAGATAGGGCGATTTTCCGCCAATCTGTCCCTCGTGGCGGCCTGGCTTTTCGAAAAGAACATCAATTTCTTTGTTCACCATCGCCTTGTTGAATGATTGTCGCTGTTGCTCAAGAAGCGCTTGGAGTTCCGCAAGGCGCTCGCGTTTTACTTCTTCGCTGATTTGATCGGAGCGTTGCGCGCCGGGCGTGCCGGGTCGGGGCGAATATTTAAATGAGAAACTTGAGGCGTAATTGACGCTGGCGATCAAATCTAACGTCTCTAGAAAATCTTTTTCTGTTTCTCCCGGAAACCCAACAATAAAATCTGAGGAAACAGCAAGATCGTGACGGGCGGATCTTAGACGAGAAATTATATTCACATAGTCTGCAGCGGTGTGTTTTCGATTCATTGCCTTCAAGATGCGATCAGAGCCGGATTGAACTGGCAAATGCACATAGGGCATGAGCTTGCTAATCGCGCCATGAGCGGAAATTAAATCATCCGACATATCGACGGGATGACTGGTTGTGTAGCGCAGGCGCTCGACGCCGGATATTTCGCTGCAATGCGCAATCAGATTTGCAAGACTCCAAATTTGACCATTTGCCGCCGCGCCGCGGAAAGCATTCACATTTTGGCCAATGAGCGTTATCTCACGCACGCCAGCGTCAACGAGCCGCCGGATTTCTGCAATGATTTCATCAGTTTTGCGCGAAACTTCGGCTCCGCGGGTATAAGGAACAACGCAGAATGAGCAGAATTTATCGCAGCCTTCCTGAACAGTGACGAAGGCTGTTATGCCGCGTTGGTTGATTTGCTTATTGGTAGGTTGTGGGAGCGTATTGAATTTTTCTTCAACGGAGAATTCTGTGTCTGTGGTGCGTAGACCGAGTTTAGCTTTTTGAATAAGCGCAGGGAGGCGATGATAGCTTTGTGGCCCAACAACGAGATCGACAGCGCTTTGACGTCTCAGGACCTCTTCGCCTTCAGCTTGAGCAACGCAACCCGCGACGATAATTTTTAAGTCTCTGCCTTCATGCGCCCGCGCGCGCTTCGCCATTGCTAACTTGCCAAGCTCTGAATAGATTTTTTCGGCGGCTTTCTCGCGAATATGGCAGGTATTAAGAACGACGAGATCCGCGTCTTGCTCATTTTCCGTGCTGACATAACCTTCACTGGCGAGAAGATCTGACATGCGCTCGGCGTCATACACATTCATCTGACAGCCATAGGACTTCATCAGTACTTTGCCGTTGGCGTTGCATCTGTTGTAGACGCTTTTCCTGCTTCCTCTTCCGCGTTCAAAATTGGGGTAATAATCTTTGGGCTCCTGCTGTGGCGTTTTTAAACGACTCGAGCGGTTATCTGACCTATTATAGGGGGATTGAGTGTAAACGCCGACTCTAATCTTTGTATTTGGCGTGTTTTAGATTTCTAAACGCAAATTGATTGCAGCGCGGCGGCCGCCGTCTGCGCGTAGATAGTAGTTCTCGCGCCGGCCGATTTCTTTAAAACCCGCGCGTTCATAGAGTTTTAGCGCAGCGCTATTATCATCCGCCACTTCCAAAAAGACTAATCGCGCGCCTGCGCGTTCCAGGTTTTCTAGATGTTTTTCCAGTAACTTACGCCCCACGCCAGCTGACCGGCGTTTGGGATCTACTGCGAAAGTAAGGATTTCAGCGTCCGGAGGCGTTAATCGCGAGAGAATAAATCCCTCCAATCGGCTCCCCGCGCCGCTGAGGGCGCCGTCAGAGATTATGCAAGCGTCGGTTAGGTAACTTTCAAAATCCAGCTTTGACCAACCATAGGCGAAAGATGCGCCGTGCAGACCTTCGCAGATTGGGGCCCAACGCGCGTCAATCGGCTCAATCACAACGCCGGGTTTGGCAAAAAAGCCTGAAAGCGGGTTCATCTCATAGGTTACCCTGGAAGCGGGGCCGCGGGTAATTTTTCTCCACCCATTGTCATTCCGCGCGCAAGCGTGACATCGGGTTCCTTCAGGTAGAGCGGCCGCGCCGGGGCAAGGGCAGGATCGGCGACAAGTCCTAAACGCGCAACAAAATTGATGTTGGGCGCAATCGCGGCGTCAATAATTTTGACGGCGATCCCGCGTGTGCGAGCCTCTCGGGCGAGAGCCTCTGCTCCCGAGCCAACCAGGCGTAACGGACCCGAGCCGAGCGCGCGGAGAGCCTCATGCGCTCCCACCCGCCTCGGGCTGAGGATGGGGTGGCCATCTGCGGCGAAAGCAGCGATGAAAACATGGTCATGGCGCGCGTCAATTGCTGCGGCGATAACGCCGTCAGATTCTTCCAGGATAAGAGGGCTGGCTAAGGCCGATAAGGTCGACACGCCAACTAAGTCGCATTTGCAAGCAAGCGCCACGCCCTGAGCGGCCGCCAGTCCAATGCGAATGCCGGTAAAGGATCCTGGTCCAACGGTGACGGCGACGCGGTCAATCGAGGGAAAGCCCCCTGGCGCTCTTGCAACGACGCGTTGGATTAGGGGCATAACCGCTTCAGCATGGCCGCGCGCCATTGGCAGGGTTTCATGCGCGATCGGCTGTAACGCTTCGTCATCCAATACGCAGGCGGAAACGGCAGGCAGCGCAGTGTCAATCGCAAGGATTCTCATAATCTCTGATTATGATTGTTTTGCCCGCGCGATCAACAATGCAACTGGGTTAAAAGGACCTTTTGCTTATATTTTTTCAACGCTCTTAATCTCAGGCAGAAAATGTCTCAGCAAATTTTCAATGCCATTGCGCAGCGTTGCTGTGGATGACGGGCAACCAGAGCAGGCTCCTTTCATCGCAAGATAGACAATGCCGTCCCTGTAGCCTTTGAAAACAATATCGCCCCCGTCATTCGCAACGGCAGGTCTGACGCGTGTTTCGATTAACTCTTTTATTGTTGCGACTATTTGTTCATCGACTGGATCAAAAAATTCGCTCTCTTGGCCATCGCTTGAAGAAGGATTTGGATCGGTCAGCAGGGGTGCGCCGCTCGTAAAATGCTCCATAATCGTTCCCAGGATCGCTGGCTTTAGATGCGCCCAGTCTGTTTCGTCCTTTGTTACAGAAACGAAGTCAGAGCCATACATGACCGCTTTGACGCCTTTAATTCCAAGTAAAGCTTGGGCGAGCGGGGCTTTTTCTGCGGCGGTTGGCTCGTGAAATTCCAAAGCGCCTTGGCCAAGTACGCTTTGGCCAGGAAGAAATTTTAACGTTGCGGGATTGGGGGTTGTTTCGGTTTGTATAAACATGATCTTATTCCTTACGCCGCCGGTTCAAGGCCGGAGCTGACGAGCTCCTTTAGCATGAAAAAGAGCAAAGAGCGCGAGGTCCGCTCCAAGATCAGATATTTTTCATTAGATTTTACCTGATTTCTTACATCGATCGCGCCATCGTTTTAGGGCGACAAGGGACCATATTCCCTCAATGAGCCCAAAAGGCCAGGCTCCTTGCAAAAAACCATAAAGCGATCCCAGCGCGCAGGCGCAAGCGAAGAGAAGAATGAAATGGGGACTTTTCTCTTCAAGCATGTAAGCCAGGAGCATCAAGGCGACTGCAACAAAACCAAAGAGGCTTAATCCATCCATTTTTGTCCTGCTTGATGTGAAATCGGTAGAGTTGCCGTTATCAGATAAATGACGCAAGGTCGCAGAATGTCTAGCGCCGCTCTTCTCCTTGCTCATGACGAATATTATCGAGCTTTCGCTTCAAGAGATTTGCAAGCGATGATGGATCTTTGGTCTCTTGGAGATATTTCTTGCGTGCATCCAGGTTGGCCCGTTCTAGTTGGGCGCAAGGCTGTGATCGCCTCCTATCGCGATATTTTTCTGAACCCACAACAGCCCAGGATTGAAGCGCGTCAAGAACGTGTCTTGATAACAAACTTAGATGGGCGTGTTTTTTGCGTCGAGGATGTTGGAGGCGCCTTGTTGATGGCGACAAATTGGTTTGCTTTACAGGAATCTCGTTGGCGGCTTATGCATCATCAAGCCAGCCCACTCGCTATCGACCCTAAGCCTGCGCCGTCCTCAGGACCTGCTACGTCTTTTCATTGAGAGGGCGTTAGATCTGCCGATTTTTTTCTTGATTGCTTTTTTGGTTCGCGCCGTGGGCCTTCAATTAGTCTAACAACGAGCCCCCAAAGAGTGCGCACATCTTGCTCTGTCAATGTCATGCGATGAAACATATTGCGTAAATTTCGCGCCATAACGGGTTTCTTTGTTAGAGGACGAAAAAACCCGCGTTGATCCAATTCGTTTTCAAGAAAGTCAAAGAAAGCAAGGGTCATTTCTCGCGTTGCCGGCGGTGAGCGCGTTTCGACGTCAAAAGGCGGGGTATCGCCATGAGCTGCGCGGAACCACTCATAACCCGTTAGCAACACCGCTTGGGCCAGATTGAGTGAGGCATAGGCTGGATTGACAGGAAAAGTAAGGATTGCATCTGCTAGGGCAACGTCGTCATTATCGAGTCCAGTGCGCTCAGGTCCAAATAAAATGCCATGTTTTTCGCCGGTGTTGAACCTCTGAGCTGTCTCTGGCATCGCTTGCGCGGGAAGAATGACGGGTTTCATTTGTCCACGACCTCTCGCCGTAGCTGCGTAAACAAAGCTCAGATCTTCAATGGCGGCGCGGGTGCTCTCATAGACTTTTGCTTGTTCAAGCAGATAGGTTGCGCCAGCCGCCGCCGCGTATGCTCCTTTGCGATAGGCTCCGGTTCTGGGCCAACCTTCTTTTGGCGCAACCAAACGAAGATCGCTAAGCCCAAAATTGGCCATGGCCCGCGCGCACATTCCTATGTTGACAGCCAATTGCGGCCGCACCAATACAATCGCCGGTCCGCCAGAGAGGCGTTTTTTTGATTTATCAGTTCCTGCGCCGACCACGATTATTCCTTTGCGCTCTCCAGGGGCGGCTGCAACTTATTCGCAAAGTTATGTGCGGGGAAAGGGCTATTGGCGCCTGATTTGCCCGTTAAGGGCGCGGCGTTATAAAACGCGCTCAACTAAGGACCAGACCAAGATGCAAAAAATTAAAGTTGCGCACCCTGTCGTCGAGCTCGACGGCGACGAAATGACCCGCATTATCTGGGCCTTTATCAAGGACAAATTGATTCGTCCCTATCTCGATATTGACCTGCTTTATTACGATCTGTCTGTTCAAAATCGAGATGCGACAGATGATCAAGTAACAATCGATGCGGCGAACGCGATCAAGCTTCATGGCGTGGGCGTTAAATGCGCAACCATCACGCCGGATGAAGCGCGTGTTGAAGAGTTTCGTCTAAAGCAAATGTGGAAGTCGCCCAATGGGACAATTCGCAACATCCTGGGCGGCGTTATTTTCCGAGAGCCGATCATTTGCAAAAATGTTCCGCGTCTCGTGCCTGGATGGACGCAGCCCATAGTCGTTGGTCGACATGCCTATGGCGATCAATATCGCGCTACGGATTTCAAGATACCAGGAAAAGGACGCTTAACGATCAAATTCCAGGGCGATGATGGACAGTCAATCGAGAAAGAGGTTTTTGCTTTTCCTGGCGCCGGCGTCGCCATGGCGATGTATAATCTGGATGACTCTATCCGTGAATTTGCGAGAGCGACCTTTAACTATGGCTTAACGCGCAAATTCCCAGTCTACTTATCAACGAAAAATACAATTCTGAAAGCTTATGACGGAAGGTTCAAGGATCTCTTTCAGGAAATTTACGAGGCTGAATTCAAGTCGCAATATATGACCCTGGGTCTGACTTATGAGCATAGGCTCATTGATGACATGGTTGCTTCCGCCCTGAAATGGTCAGGCGGATACATATGGGCGTGTAAAAATTACGATGGCGATGTGCAGTCAGACACAGTCGCGCAAGGGTTTGGATCGTTGGGGCTTATGACAAGCGTCTTGATGACTCCCGATGGCAAGACAGTCGAGGCGGAAGCGGCGCATGGCACAGTAACGCGACACTATCGAGAACATCAAAAGGGGCATGAAACGTCGACCAATTCAATCGCCTCAATTTTCGCTTGGACGCGCGGGCTTGCCCATCGAGCTAAGCTTGATGACAATGCTGAACTCGCGCGTTTTGCTAAAAATTTGGAAATAGTTTGCGTCGCGACCGTGGAGAGCGGCTTTATGACAAAAGATCTGGCTTTACTTGTGGGGCATCGCCAGAGATGGTTGTCGACGACAGGCTTCCTCGATAAAATTGACGAGAACTTGCGCAAATCAATGGCCTAGGCTTTTCTTAGGCATGTGAGGGGATTTGAGGTTTCTTACCTCTCCCGTCATCTTTTCTCAACTCGATCGACTTTCAAGCATGATCGAGATTGAAAGAGGCCTGCTTCACATCTATATAACCGCGCTATAGGCCCATAGGGGATTCGCGGTAATGATGGTTGAACTGGAAGAGTCCTATAAGCCAACGGACGATGAGCCGTTCATGAATGAGCGACAGAAAGAATATTTCCGTCGCAAGCTTCTTGCGTGGAAAGAAGATATTCTGGAAGAAAGTCGCGAAACGCTTGTTGCTCTTCAAAGTGAAAATGAAAATCACCCAGATCTTGCAGATCGCGCCTCATCAGAGACGGATCGAGCAATCGAATTGCGCGCGAGAGATCGTCAGCGAAAATTAATCGCTAAGATTGAAGCGGCGATTGAGCGACTTGATGATGGCTCTTATGGTTATTGTGAAGAAACGGGCGAGCCAATTTCAATCAAGCGTCTTGATGCGCGCCCCATTGCGACACTGTCTATTGAGGCGCAAGAGCGGCATGAACGTCGCGAAAAAGTTTATCGCGACGATTGACCAAGCGCGTCATCTTTGAGGAATGGCTTTAAGCCGGCGTGTTGAAAAATATCACGCCGGCATTTTTATTCTTTGTCTGTTCTACCCAACAGGCGCGCCATTTCTTCCTCAAGCGAGTCCAAGGGATCAGAATTTGGCGCTTCTGCGCTCTCTTTAACGGTTGGCATAACCGGACGCTGCGGAGGCGGAGGCGGTGGTGGTGGCGGAGGAGGAGGCGGAGCGACGGACTTGGGGGGTTCCGGCAAAGGCGGCGGCGCGCTTCTGGGCGTTGCTGGCGCAAATATTGGCGGCGCCGGACGCTGGGCCTCAGGGCTAGCGGCAGTCGCGCCCGTCCCTTCTTCGTTTTCTTGCTTTGGCGTAATAACGCGTTGCGTCCTGGATAAAAACGACGGCATTCCTGGGGGGCGCGGCGGTGGC
>RFXM01000011.1 GCA_009921565.1 Methylocystaceae bacterium
GCGCCAGGAAAGATTAGCTTCGACAGAGGCTTATAAAGTGCTGGCGCCATGCCTTTTATCTTGCTGTCGAAGAATATTTTCCTGCAGGACATCTGCAATCATGATTGAACTTAAATTTTTTGCTTAGTGTCTAAGATCGTTTAGAAAGTGTATATAAAAACCACCTCGCTCAATTTTATAGAACGCATGCGCAACTGTTGCGATAAAGATGTTTCTGTCTCCAAGTTAATCAGCTTTAATATATGGGCGACAAAACTTTGTTTAGTTCACGCATACATAAGCAAATGCCGGGCCGGATAGAGTCGCTGAGCGTCGCCTTTAATGTGGGCCGCTAGGCATATGGCGCTCAATCATTAACCTTGTTTCAGATCGCGTTTAATGCTCGCTTGAATGTCCTTACCCAGCAGGTTCGCTTCTTGATATTCGAATAAGATAGTGCTGTTTTTGTATTTGATATTTTAATAAAAATTCTTCCCCGCGGCACGTGCGCCGACCAACAGTGCCGCGCATACGTGAGTCTTCATAAAGACTTATCCGGTAAGTGAGGGCGCGTCTTTTATCTTGCCATTATGGCGCTATTCTCCGCTGAACCTTTTTGATCGTCTCAGATCTATCAATCCAGCAAACAGAATAAGATTTTTGCGTAACAAATTTGATCAAAAAAATATGTTGGACATCTCTAGATTGCATAGTTTTTCCGCCAGTTTATTTTGCCAGATTGGCGTGAGTTGTGCCGCATTTAGACACTGGTATTTGCGTGTGGGACATGCGGGACATACGGGACAATGTCCCGTTTTGTCCCGCCACGCTGAACCCTGGCTAAGCGGGACGGGACGGGACACAGGGTCTACTTGTAGACCCTGTGTCCCGCATGTCCTGCAGTCAGGAGCCTGAATGGAATGTCTCCATGTCTTCTCTGACAAGCCAAACCATATAGTGGCCGTCGACCTCATAGAGACCTATCGCTTTGCTCTCGCGCGCCTGTTCCTCGCCACGCAGGAAAGCCTTACGTCGCGCTTCAATAATCTTCTTTTCATTCTCACCGTCAGCAGGACGTGACCGGTAAAATTTTTCTCGCACATGCTCACGATCGACAGCTGTTACTAAAGGTCCTGGACCATCAGAGGGTCGGATCTTCTTACCCATTACTCCAAGAAGAATGCTGAGAGCCTGACAGTAAGCGCGTGCATCACGTGACAGCTTCGTGTTTTTTTTCCCGTTGATCCATTGTCGTTGGCGCAGAGCTCAATGTAACAGGAGCCGGTCTCATCGCCGTCGTCATTGTTGCCCAAAGCAACATAGGAAAGCTTGAATGACGCTTGCCAGCCTTCGCGTTCACTGCGACTTTTTGCCAGCGTTAATCGTCGGTTATCGCATGAGCCGGTGACATGATCTCGGTCAGCTAAAACACTCAAGACAACATCGCCACCAGCACGCCAGGCGCTTGCGCCACGCAGGCCCGTCTCTGCTGATTTGCCATAGTGATGAACTGGGATTACGACGATGTTTAGTCGATCCGAGAGTTCTTTGAGATGACGAATGACGGCAGCGGCTTTGGAGTTATCATTTTCATCTTCGATAGCGAAACAGGCGGCGAGCGTATCGCAGATCACGGCGCCTAATCTGATGCCATGGTTAGTTTGAAACTGCTCATCAACGGCTTTCAAGCTTGCAACGAGCTCACGCATGCGACGAGTGTCCGTGAGATTTGGGACATCCGCTAGCCATGCGATGGGTAGCAGCTTACCAGGGGCTTTTTGTTGCTTTGCAACCTCTATACGGCTTGCCAGTGTCTGCGCCCCTTCGGCTGCTAAAATAACGACGCCAACACGCTCAGTGGTTGGGTATGTGAAGAACGATGAACCGCTCGCCAGACTGACGGCCAGATCAACCGCGACGAATGTTTTACCTGCGCCGGACTGGCCGCCGATAAAACAAATGCCGCATTTTGGAATGAGTTTTTTGACGAGTTGTGCAGGCGGCTTTGGTGCGATGTCGCCGTCAAAGATAAAGCCTGAGAGCAGGGCACTATGGTGCGCGTTATGCGCAACAATAGTGTCTTGACCAACGTCGACTTCTTGCGGCTCTTGGTTTTTAGGACGTGTGTCAGGCAGATCAGGATAGGGATTTTTCATGCCAGCGCTCAATCCAGAGGCGATTGTCTGGATGACTTGCCGTTGACCTTCTTTGAGTAGGCCGTTGGCCTGACAGGCGTTAATGAGCGACGATTGAACCTCTGCTTGCGACAGCCATCCGCGCGCGACATAACGGCCAAGCCGATAGGCGATCCCGTTAAGAGTTGTATTGCGCACGCCTGTTGTCACCGCAGCCAGACGATGCGTTTCTTCTCTCAAGGCAACTGCGGCATATGCGTAAGCGCGTGGCTCCAGAGAAGTTGTCAGTTGCGGTTTCGCCAGATCTCCTGGGTCAAGTTGTAAGATCTCTGAGTTCGCGGTTTTTTTGATCAGCAGAGATAAGCTCGCCGGCATAAAGGGCAGGGATGATTTTATCTGCTGAAGATCAGGTGATCCTTCCTGCAGCGACCAGACTTCGCCTGATTGACGCTTTGATCCAGGAGCGATGACGTAGCCGCCGTCACCACGCACATCGATGCCTGGGGGAAGATTGCCTCTAGAGTTTCTAAACAGTTCGCTCTCTGATTGAGAGAAGTAAAGATGCAGGCCATTACCGGCTGTCTCAACAATAGGACAGCCGATAATGGACAAGTCTGGACCGAGGATCTCTTTAAGATTGGAGACGCCATCAACTAGACCATGACGATCTGCATCTATGACAACGATGGCGCTTTTGCCGCAGTCGATCGCGACAAGAGCGTGGCTGAAACGGCGCCACCAATTACCAATAAGCTCGCTATCTCGCGTGGAAACTTCTCTCCAATTCGAAACTAACGGCGCTTTATCGTGAGAACTTCCTGGTTGGGACTGGCAGGGGAAAACATAAAAGCCACGCTGAGCGAGATCTAAGGCGACAACACCATTGTGAGAAACTGCTGGGTCAGTCTTTAAACCATGATGAACTTTTTGGATCTGAGTAGGATGATTGTCGCGACTAAAATAATCAGTCACCGACAAAACTCAGGCATGATTCAATATAGCGCTTTGCATCCGGTCCATAGACGCCGCTACTTCTGAGCCCGATTTTACGCAAAACAACTTTACCAGCCTTTACATCTTCGTAGAAGGTCGTTTTAGCTTTACCAGCAAGACTCCAAACCTCTTGTGGCTTGAGCATACCATGCTCCAGACGTTCGCTAAGAGTGAATAGTTTTTCCTTTTGTGAAGCGTATTTGTTTTTACTCTCATACATGTCGGACTCTCCTGTTCATTGGCGTCAAATGATGAACAGAGATATGAAAGACAAAAAAATTAGTCGATTTCAAGAGTATAAAATACGATCAAAATCAGACGCATAGTATAACAGGTGGTGTCAGAGGGCATTAGCGAGTTGCAGGATATATTGGAGAGGAACAAAAAAAATTAAAAAATATTTTTTATGCAAAGATTTTTTGCATCTTCAGCTTTAGCTGTATTCTAATTGGGTTGAAAACATATTTATGAGTTAGAGAAGTATTGGCGTGATGGTAATAGAGCGTCTGATAGCTCTAAAAACATGTTTCTATTTTTCTTAACCATTAAAGATATAACATTCCCATTCGCTCATGAGACTGCGTCTTTTTTCGAGAGCGTCTCCGCGTCTATATGCCTGTTCAGATGCATCGCCGACAACATGAGCGAGGGCGGCTTCGCAAACTTCGCGCGGAAAATACGTTTCATTTCCGGCCCAGTCTCGAAATGATGATCTAAAGCCATGCACCGTTGCTCCAACAACTCCCATACGATCAATTACCTTTGCCATCGCAACGTGACTGAGTGGCTTTCCTCGACGCTGTCCAGGGAAAACAAAATCTGAGATCCGCCGATTGGATTGCAGCGTAAGGATATTTATTGATCTTGGAAGAAGTGGTACGCGGTGCTCTCGACCGGACTTCATTCTATTAGCTGGAATGGTCCAAACTTTGGAATTGAGATCTATCTCTGACCATGTTGCGCCGTAGGTCTCGCTAGAACGTGCTGCCGTCAAAATTGTGAATTCCAGCGCCCTGGCTCCAACGCTGTCTATTTTAATAAGCTCTGCCATGAACGCTGGGATGTGTTGATAGTCCAAAGCAGCGAAATGGCCGCGTGTCAGCATCGAGCGCTTTGGGAGCAAATGCTCAAGGTGACCGCGCCATGTAGCCGGATTATCTCCAGAACGCAGGCCTTTGGCTTTTGCTGCATTAAGAACTGCCTCGATGCGTTGTCGTAAACGTGACGCGCTTTCTGGTGTTTCAAGCCATATCGGTTTCAGGACTTCTAGGATCTCTGGAGTATCGATTGAATCTACACACATGGATCTGAGTGCAGATGCTCCCTTTTCGAGGCTAACGCGCCATTGTTCCCGGTGCTTATCATTTCGCCATTCGGCAGACTTTGACTTGATAAGTTCGTCTGCCACATCGCCAAAAAGTCTTTTTGATTGTTTGCTTATCTTTGCCGCGCGCTTGGCCTCGAGCGGGTTTATTCCAGCGCGCAGCATTGCCCTTGCAGCTGCGGCAGCTTCTCTGGCTTCTGCGAGACTAATGTCTTCATAACTACCAAGGCTCATTTCAGGGCGTCGGCCCTGCCAGGAAAATCGCAGTAGCCATGACTTTTTTCCTGTAGGCGAGACAATCAAGTACAGACCAGCGCCATCCAAATAACTTCCTGGTTTTGCTTTGGCTACAGCTAAAGCCGTCAACATTCCGACCACCCGGGATTTTAATCCCCCAGTTTATCCCCCAGAATGATATGATTTTAGGCGAACTGGGGCGATCGGGCAAGGTCTAAAAATATAAAAAAATCAATTAAAACAATATTATCTGAACGCCTATGAACGGCGCGGGATCCAGATTGGTCGGAGTGGCGGGATTCGAACCCACGACCCCTTGTCCCCCAGACAAGTGCGCTAACCGGGCTGCGCTACACTCCGACTGAGGGCCTTATAGTCAGCCCTAGCCACGCTGGCAATCAGCGTCATGCGACCTTCTTGCAAGTAAAAGCAGCCTTTTACATTCCTCAATTTCACTTAAAGCCTTTTGAAGGGTTTGCGCCTCAGTTGCAGTCAATGCTTTTCCATCAGCGGCAGAAGTTGTGATCAAGGAAAGGTCAGCCCAAGAACCCTGAAGAGATCGACTTGAGGACGAAAGAGGCGGCGCTGCTTCAACGGATGGGGCAGGGGCGGGAACTTCTAAATGCGGCTCAATTCTCTGGCTTTTTACAGTAAGTGGCGTCTCTAAATCGAAACTGGATTGTTCTGGGATTTCGGTAGGTTCAGCAACAATGCCTGTAGTTTCAGGTAAGACGCTAAGGTCCTCAATGGATTGCTGGGCTTCTGTGACTTGCAAGATAACAGACTCAACGCCGCGTTCTTTTAAGATCTTTTGGACGCCGCGGATCGTGTAACCCTCTTGGTAGAGCAGGTGACGGATCGTTTTGAGAAGAGCGACGTCGCTGGGACGATAAAATCTTCTGCCGCCAGCTCTCTTAACGGGGTTCATTTGTCGGAAACGAGTTTCCCAGAAACGTAATACATGCTGAGGTAATTTCAGAGCTTCAGCGACCTCGCCGATAGCGAGCAATTCCGAAAAATTGATTTTTTCCTGCGCCTTTCTGTTAGCCACGATAATCCCTCGACTCGCTTGAGCGTTGATCTTACCCCTTTGGCGACGATGTTTTGAGCAAAAAATGCTCAGGATTAGGATTTAGTTGGGGTGTAGACAAAGAGCTTATGGATCACTAATTCCGATAGGGAAGCAACTTATTAATTAGGCCAGAAAATTGGTGAATAATGGAAGATTGGCTGCAATTTCCCGAACCTGCCCCCGCTATCCGACACTACGTTACTGCCCAGTCCGCAGGGGCTGTTCGTAATTGGCTATTTCTCGTGGCTGGACTTGTGTTCCTTATGGTTATTGTGGGCGGCGCCACCCGATTAACCGAGTCTGGCCTCTCAATTGTTGAGTGGAAGCCCATTACAGGCGTCATTCCGCCGTTATCTGACAAGGATTGGGCGCAAGCATTTGAGGATTACCAACAGATCCCACAGTACAAGGAACTTTTTCCGCAGATGGATCTGTCAGGCTTTAAATATATCTATGCTTGGGAGTGGGGGCATCGTTTATTAGCTCGGCTGATTGGCCTTGTCTTTTTTATTCCCTTAGTTCTTTTCTGGCTAAAAAATCTTTTGCCGCCAGGCGTTAAGCCAAAGCTCCTGCTTATTTTAGCCCTCGGGGCGCTTCAAGGTGGGGTAGGGTGGTGGATGGTGTCTTCTGGACTCGTACATCGAACGGAAGTTGCGCAAGAACGGCTCGCAATCCATTTAATAATTGCAGCCTTAATCTTTGCTTCATGTATCTGGGTTGCGGGTGGACTTGGGTCAGTTCAGCCCATCATCATTCACGAGCACAAGAGCAGACTTAGATTAGAGAGCATTTTATTGATGGTTTTTACCTGCCTCCAAATCTTTTTAGGCGGATTAGTTGCAGGCTTACGTGCTGGACTCGTTAACAATAGCTGGCCATTAATTGATGGCGTTTTTATTCCCTCAAGCGCAACCCTGTGGGCTCTAGATCCTTGGTGGATTAATTTACTAAATAATCCGCTAACCGTTCAATTTATTCATCGAATGACTGCCTATGTCCTATTCCTAATTGCCCTCACGCATCTCATTGACTCTTTCCTAAATACCGAAGGTAAGCTTAAACGGGGAGCAATTATTGTGTTCCTGCATATCATTGTCCAAATCATCTTGGGGATTGCAACTCTGATTCTCGTTGAGCCTCCCTTTAATGGCGCACCACATATCTTGCTTGCACTTGGGCATCAGGCGGTGGCGATGGCTGTATTGGCTGTCGTAACCTTGCAGACAAGACGTCTTTTATCTTCTTAAATTTATCCTAGACTAAAAAAAGTGAGCCTATTATTTGAACCAACCATACATTAGCGATGAGCAAGAAATATCTTTGGAGTAGATCAAATGCTAGAAGATATTTTTTTTAACCTCTCAGCAGTTGATTTCTTGAATATTTTTGGTTTGGTTGTCTTAGGTGTTTTATCGTTAATTTATTTTGCTATCTTTTTTGCTGATCGAAGTGGGCGAGCGCCACTTCCAATCCCTGATACGCCGGATCCAATGGAGACTGCTTATTTATCAGGAGGCCTTAGTCAGGTTATTCGTACTTTAATCTATGATCTTGACGAGCGCGGTTTTGTTTTATTAGCCAATGAGGGGCGCATAAAAATCGCCAATGAACTTTTTAAATCAGATCAAATAGGTGAACTAGAGCGTCGCTTGTTGGAAAAAATTAGGACTAGTCCTAAAATACAGGAAATTTTTGACGATCGAGCCCTGAGAGATGATTTACACAGACTTTTGACGCCAGTGCGAGCGCGGCTTGGATTGGAAAATCTTTTACTCTCGCCAGGAGTTTTAAATGTGCGTCGCGTAGCAGAAATTTTAGGCGCGTTGACAATCCTTTTTTTTGGCGGAGTTAAGGCTAAGTTGCTACTGGATGCGGGACAGTCAAATATTTCCTATCTTCTGTTCTTAATCATTGCATCGATCGCTTCTGTTTATGCACTTGGCTACGTTTTAACGCGTAATGTAGCTAGCCGTCGTGGACGTCTGCACATTGAAGCGATGCGTGGCCACTTTGCTGATCGTCTTGAAGCGACAATCGCGCAAATACGCTCTCCTGGGCCAATGGCGCGCGCCTTTAGCGGCGCCGCGCTCTATTTGATTGGGCTCTATGGTCTTTCAATCTTAAAGGGTACTACTGAGGCTAAATTTGCTGAGGCCTTTGATGGGGTTGCGGGCGATGGCGACGAGTAGCCTCGAGCTTATTTTTTATGCATTGCGTCGGTAAATTTGAGCCGTGTCACTTATCTGTCGCTCAGCCATAATATCGACCATTCGCTCAGCCCCTCTGTCTCGGGCTTCTTGATTTTGAGCTTTTAAAAATTCTTCGTTTGCTTCTTGGAATAAATTCTCAGCTTCTTCTAACTGAGTTTTTAAATCATTGATTGACGCGACCATATTATCTCTGCGCCCCCGCGCTGCGCGGGCATAAGTCGGGTAAGCAAAATGATTTGGATCTGTGATATTGGCGCGCGTTTCTTCTGTCGTAATCTCTCGGTCTAATTCATTTGAAAGCCGTGTGAATTCTGTAATCATAGCATTTAATTGGACAATGCGTCTGCGCTTTTCTTCTACTTGGAACTTTTTCAAGCGCACAAGGGTATCCCGCGACTTCATGATTTTCACTCCAATACGCTAATTTCATGCGTAACCATTTGTTAACTTGGCGAGACAGATTGAATGGTAGAGGATGGAAGTTGCTCTTTGGTTACTAAACGACTCAATTTATCGCTTTTAGGCGGAGAAATTCATAAATTAAGTTATTAATATTTTTTTAATTTTTATTTTTTTGAGAGGCCATCATAACGCCTGTAAACAAATGCTGGAGCGGGCGCATGAGCTTCTTGTTCTGCTAGAGCTGCAAAGCTTGCGTGGTCTACTGAAAGCGCGCAAGCGGGGTCTGTTGCAGCAGGGTCTTGAGAGAAAGCATAGGCCTGACACCGACAGCCGCCATAATCAATTTCACGTCGGTCGCAGGATCGGCAGGGCTCTTTCATCCAGTCAAGTCCGCGATAGGCGTTGAATGCTGGGCTTGTTTCCCAGATTTTTAAAAGATGCTGGTCTTTGACATTATCAAATTTTAATCCTGGCAAAGTTTGCGCAGCATGACAGGGAAGAGCTGTACCAGAAGGCGTAACAACAATGATAGACTGGCCCCAACCGCCAGTGCATTTTTTTGGACGGCTAGCGTAATGGTCATGAATAACAAAATCAAAATTTAACACGCCAATCAATCGCTGCTTTGCTGCTTCTACGATATTAACAGTTTCAAGAAATATTTCATGCGTAGGAATTAAGGCTGCGCGATTTTTTTGAGCCCAGGCATAATATTGAATATGGGCTATCTCGATTCTCTGCGCATCGACCTCAACTGCAAAGTCAATAATCTTTTCCAAATTCATTATATTTTGTCGATGCATAGGCGCATTAATTGTAAGTCCTATACCTAATTCACGCGCCCAATTTGCAACCGCGTATTTTTTTGCAAGTGCGCCCTTGTATCCTGAAATGAGATCTGAATTCTCTTCTACTACATCTTGAATAGAAATTTGTATGTGATCTAATCCAATATCAGCTAAGCGCGATAACTGATCTTTAGTTAACAAGACCGCCGATGTAATTAGATTTGTATAAAGGCCTACTTCTACCGCATAGCCAAGTATATCTTCTAAATCACGGCGGGCTGTAGGCTCGCCCCCAGAGAGATGAAGTTGTAGGGCGCCAATTGACGCGGCTTGTTTAAATGTTTCGGCCCATTCTGTTGCGCTCATTTCATTATTGCTGCGCTCAAGTTCTAGCGGATTTGAGCAGTAGGGACATTGAAGAGGGCAACGATGCGTGAGTTCAGCTAATAGTCCTGTAGGAGCAGATACATAACTTGCCCCATCTCGCTTTGTTCCGCTTGCGGTTTTTTTCGTGAGATGATTGTGGCCTTCTTGTAAAAGCCTTTTATCAGAAAGTCCTTGAAGAAGATTGAGAGCTTTTGGCATAAATTATTAATAGTCGTTAGGCCATCAATATTTTGTAACACTTCAAGACTGATCGGATCTAATTCATAAGCGCGCTCAGGCGCTAACAAAACAAATCTATTGCGGGCGCAATCCTCGTGGAGCCGCGTATATCGGGTAAAACCAGGGCGCGACAGGAGGGTTATTTCATAACGGGTTGAGGAATTATTAGACATTCGCATCGCCGGGACGCCAGGCGCCAGGAGGGATCAATCCTGGCGAAACATAAGCATGATGTAGAGCGTCAAGCTGTGACCACAACACATCGCATTTAAACCTTACGGCATTTATGCAGGATTGTTGTTCTTCGCGCGTAACAGCGTTTTTAATTACAAATGAAAGGGCAAACTCAGAATCTCGCGGAGCCTGAGACAGTCTTCTTTTAAAATATGACATAACGTGATCGTTTACGAAATTATAATTCTCTAACATACCAGAAATTCTCTCGCGGTGTATTGAAGGCGCAAAGAGTTCCGTTAATGAAGATGCAACTGCTACAACAAGCGGCTGTTCAACAACAAAATTTACATAGGCTTCGACGGCAAACTTTGTTGTTGCCAGGGCGCCCATTCGTGAAACAACATAATCTCTTGAAAAACCCAATGCATCAGTAAGAACGAGCCATCGTTCAATTCCCCCTAATTCGTCGCCATAGCCATCATGATCAAGAATCCGATTGATCCATTCGCGGCGTAAATCTCGATCATGGACGCGACTAATGAAGGCGGCGTCTTTCCTGGGTACGGCTTCTTGATAACAATATCGATTCAGCGCCCAGGCGGCGACCTGGTCCTTATTGAGGGCGCCACTATGCAATAACTTATGAAATTGATGCTTGTCATGATAGCGCTCGACGCCAACTGCGCGGATAGCTTCTTCGAATTCGACCTGTGAAAGCGGTGCGGCGCCTCGCCAATCAGAAATCAAACCTTTTGTCAAAGTTTTATCTCCAGTCCATCTTGGGCGACTTCCCATCCCGCTGCTGTGACAATTGCATATTCTCTTGAAAATTCATTTAGAACAGGATTTGAATTATTCAAATGAATATAAATTTTTCGTTTTACGCTTAGTTTTTCAAAAGCTTTCATTGAGCCTTCTGGTCCGTCAATATTCATATGCCCCATTCTGGAGCCTGTTTTACCCATGAGTCCTTGATTAATCATTTCATTTTCATGGAATAAAGTTCCATCAAAAAATACAAGCGGCGCTTCTTGCAATCGATCGATTAAGCTTTGATTAAATTGCGCACACCCTGGAATATAGTAGAAGAAAGCGCCTGACTTTGAGTCAGTAATCTTAAATCCAAGCGTATCTCCCGCTTGTGTGCCAAAATTTGGCGCATCCTTATTTTCTAGATAAAGCGCTATTTTTCCAGGGACAGAAAAAGCCAAGAGTTCAAGTCCCAAATCGATTTGAGCCCCAGAAATCTCTAGCGGATGTTCCAGCTGTAATTCTACACGCGGAACAAGTTGAGGTTGTAGGATTGAAAAAATTGGATTTGCGTTCAAAGCATCGATTACACGGCGGGCGGCGTAGACGCTAAAGGGTTGCGCTTCTCGCATCGTGAGTAGACCAGCGACATGGTCCACATCTCCGTTCGTCAGCGCGACAGCCTTTATCGGACTGGCCCGCACAGAATCCCCAGGAGCAGGAACAAGCTGGGGCGTCTTGGAGAGTTGTTCTCTGAGATCAGGCGAGGCATTTAGAAGTAGCCAGCTCGCACCATCAGCGCTTACAGCCAGACTGGATTGAGTCCGAGAAGAGAAACCGGGCGTTTGGCCTCTGACTGCTTGGCAGTTTGCGCAATTACAATTCCACTGGGGGAATCCGCCACCGGCGCCCGATCCTAATACTCTGATCCACATTATCAATCACTAATAGCGCACACTATGCGGCGCCTCTCCCAGATAGATTCACAATTAATTATAGTATGCACAGGACGATTGGGACAGCGCAAGTGTGGCAAAATCACGCCCAATATGCTGTTAGTCAAAGGACCCTCTCTGATTTAGCTTACTGATCCTTTAGTCGCCATTTTGTTCTTTTCATAGGGCGAGATATGAAGAGAAAAAGATCGATGCGCCTGTTGTGGAACCAGGATCGCCTCATTACATGTGGCTAAGAAGGGGGCTGCTAAATAAATTATGCAAAGTAAAAATCTGTATTTGTTTCTTTTAGCATTTCTATTGCTTCCCCTCACAGGCTGTAATCCTGAGAGTCCAGGGATCATGGATCGGCTTGTTGGCGATGGGTCTTATTTTTCTTCGCCAAAAAATGAGCCGATGAGCGTACCTCTATTCGTTGCTTCTACAAGACGCAACGAGGGAGTTGTGGATGATGGCTCAGCAAAATTTTCTCTCACGACTATTGGTGTTCCAAGAGACCACCAAACTGGAGCCATTGAGAAGCCAAGTTTTGGCGCTGCAGATAAATTTAAACATTTTACAGTTCTCTCTAAGCGATCTTTGGATGAGGAAGATTTCTATCGCGAAATCGCGACGCATGTTTCAGGTCGCATAGGCGTCTCGCGAGATATTCTGCTTTATGTGCACGGTTTCAATACCGGCTTAGATGAAGCGCGATTTCGTCTTGCGCAAATCGTCGCGGATGGCAGTTTTTCAGGCGTAACTGCTTTATTCACGTGGAACTCACGCGGGGGATTATTTAATTACGAGTCGGATAAAGAGGCTGCGACTGTTTCTCGGGATGCTTTGGAGAAAATTTTATTGCGACTTGCGCAAACTCCCGGAGTTGGCCGCGTTCATATACTTGCTCATTCCATGGGCGCTTGGCTGAGTATGGAGACTTTGCGCGCTGTGGCTATCTCTGGTCACGGAGATCTTGATGGGCGGTTAGGTCAAGTCATGTTGGCGAATCCAGATATTGATCTTAATGTCTTTCGGCAGCAGGTCGCACGGATTGGTCCAGGTCATGTTTCTATTTTTATAGCCAATAACGACCGCGCCTTATCGCTCTCTTCACGGATCGCGGGGGATCGCCCCAGAGTCGGAGCGCTCGATCCCTCAAAAGCTGAAGATAAATCTGAACTGGATCGTCTTGGCGTTTCCGTCCAGGACATTTCTTCTTTCTCAACGGATTTTGTTGGTCATGGCGCTTTTTCAGAGGCCCCAGACGTTGTAAAAAAAATAGGCGGTCAGCTTACGGCGCCAAGAGCTGATGACGCCAATAAACACGCTATAATTGATGCGCAACCGAGTGAACCAGTACGAAGAAATCCAACGATTGAAACAAAGGACTTAGCGCCTTTGCCTGCGCAATAAGCGGTTAGCGTAATGTTTTTTTCTAAGGGCGAAAATAGCTTAGGAATTAGTTTTTGATAATGCTTGGTAACGTTTAATGCTCAACGGGATCATGGCAAGAAACGTGAGGCTGACGACCGCGAGAAGCTCCATAGGAAAGATTGCCAATAGCAATATTGTCGCACCAACGCCAAAGAGCACTGGGATCACGAGATCGCGAGGGATACGACCAATACGTTTGCCCGAGAAATGTGGGATTCGGCTCGCCATTAGGAGGGCGATCACGATGACATAGACAATATTTATAACCGCCATAAATTTTGTAGAGGGAATTTCTAAAACAGAAAGATGCAGATAAAGCGGCAATAATACTGTCACCGCTCCGGCGGGCGCGGGCATGCCAACAAAGAATTCAGCCTGCCATGCAGGTTTGGCGGGATCGTCAATCATGACGTTAAACCTTGCGAGACGTAGGGCGGCGGCAATGACAAACACAAGAACGGCAAACCATCCAAGTCCTTTTATTTCATGTAGACTCCATAAATAGAGAATAACGGCCGGCGCAACGCCAAAATCAACAAAATCAGACAGTGAATCGAGTTCTGCGCCAAAACGCGACGTACCCTTGAGCGCGCGTGCAATGCGACCATCTAAACCATCTAACACCGCAGCCATCATCACTGCCGTTACAGCCGTTTCGAAACGACCTTCAATAGCATAGCGAATAGCTGTAAGCCCCATGCATAAGGCTAATAAGGTAACAATATTAGGCAAGACAACGCGAAGCGGAATATTACGAAAGCGTAGGCGGCGAAGCTCAGAGGCGGATAAATCGCTATCCCAAGTTTGGTCTTGTTTATTTTTTACCTCTGACATGTTGCCCAACCTTAGCCTGTCTTAAAGCTTGTCACTGGCGCGTTAACAGCCACATCGGCAAGAATAGTCTCACCGGCGATTGCACGCGCGCCTACAGCGACTAACGGCTTGATATTGGCGGGAAGATAGACGTCGACGCGTGATCCAAAACGGATTAATCCAAATCTCTCGCCAACGCCAAGATTTTCGCCTTCTTTGATAAAGCAGACAATACGCCGGGCGATGAGACCCGCGATTTGAACAACGCCAAAGCGGCCAAATTGAGTTTCTATAACCAAACCGTTGCGTTCATTATCTTCACTTGCTTTATCAAGATCAGCATTAAGAAAGATACCTGGCTTATAAGCTATTTTTATGACTTTACCGCTTATCGGGGCGCGGTTCACATGGACGTCAAATACGCTCATAAAGACTGAAATGCGTTGTAGTGGGGTTGCGCCAAGGCCAAGTTCTGGCGGCGGCGGAAAGAAGCCAATGGCGGAAATTACGCCATCCGCCGGTGAAACGACTGCCCCCTCGCGCAATGGCGTAACCCGAGGCGGATCGCGGAAAAAATAGACGCACCATGCTGTTGCAATAAATCCTAACCAGCCTAACGTTGGGGAAAGCCAGTTTAAGAAGAATGATGCGACGCCGAAGGCTCCAATAAACACATAGCCTTCGGGATGAATGGGCACGAGGGATTTGCGCACGGAATCAATAATCGACATAGCGTCCAGGCTCTCGAAGCAGGGTTGTTGACCGACTATCGGCTGAGCAGGTCATAGGATCTCTGTCTGCCATGAGGAGAGGTTAAAGTCACGATGATCCCGCTCTGGGCGGGTCCTTATTTGTCTAGCGCGAGAGGCGGATAATGGAGCAGGGATCGCCCTTCATTATGGCAGACGCCCCAGCCTCCCTAATGAGAAGAGCTTGTGATTGAGTGAGCTCAGTTAGAAGTGAGGAGTCTTGCAGGGGCTGAGGGGTTGCGATCAGTCTATTATCAGCATCCCGCGTTAAGCTCGCCCGCATGTAATCTCTGCGACTTTTGTTGGCTGGCAAATCTAGGCCAACAAAAGCTGGCTCCAATTGTAATTCGCTTGCTTGCGGATCGCCTTGCAGGGCTCGAATAAGCGGGGCGAGAAATACAAGCGAACAAACAAAGGCCGCAACCGGATTGCCCGGCAGGCCAAGAATGCGCATGTCGCCGAGTGAGCCATAAATGAGTGGTTTCCCGGGCCGCATGGCTATGCGCCAAAAATCCATTTTCATACCTTGTTCAATCAGCGCCGGTCGCAACAAATCATGATCCCCGACAGATGCGCCGCCTAGGGTGACAAGTATATCAACCTTGAGCGCATGCGCCTGAGCAATGCCACGCTGGAGTTGCTCAAGATCGTCTTTGAATAGTCCGAGATCGATAACGTCGCCTCCTGCATCACGAGCAAGGCCGGCGACAGCGAAGCTATTGCAAGCAATAATTTGACTAGATCCTGGATTATTACCGGGCAGTACAAGCTCGTCGCCAGAAGCCATAATTGCGATACGCGGACGGCGAATGACTGGAACTTCTGCATGGTTCATTGCAGCTGCAAGCGCGAGTTCTGCAGGTCCCAATTTAGCGCCTGACGATAATGCGGCTTGACCCTCGCTAAAATCGAGACCTTTCTCTCTGATGTTTTCGCCTGACAATACGCTTTCGCGCGGATGGATCATCCCGTCTTCAGAGCGGAGGGCATTTTCCTGCAATAGGACTGCGTCTGCGCCTTTAGGCACTGGCGCGCCGGTGAAAATGCGCACAGTTTCACCCTCCCCTAAGAGGCCTTCAAATCCATGACCGGCTGCGCTTTCTCCAACGAGACGAAGGCCATTTGGCTTTACGAGATCCTCTGTTCGCAGCGCATAGCCATCCATAGCGGATACATCAACAGGAGGCTGGGTGCGTCGGGCCAATAAAGCGCGGGCGAGTAGGCGGCCCTGGGCATGCTGTAGAGGGATCGTTTCTTGTGCAAGAATTCGGACGTCGCTGAGAATGCGATGTCGGGCTTCATCGACAGATAAAAGGGTGCTTGTCATTTAGCCCATCTCCTGGCGCAACCAGTCGCCTGATTTTCCACCTTTCTTTGAAACGAGTTCGATACTGTCAATGCGCATCGCTCGGTCCACAGCTTTTAACATGTCATAGATTGTTAGACAGGTGAGAGATACAGCTGTAAGCGCTTCCATTTCAACGCCAGTCTTCCCCGTGCAACCCGCATCTACTTCAACTAAAACGCCAGGCAAAGCTTCATTTGGCGTTATTTGAACGTTAATGTGCGTGAGAGGTAGCGGGTGACAGAGTGGGATAAGGTCGCTTGTTTTTTTTGCAGCCATGATGCCTGCTACGCGGGCAACAGCAAATACATCGCCTTTTTTTGCTGAATTTGTCATGGCGAGCCGAAGCGTCTCTAGCGACATGAGCACACGACCGCGTGCGCAAGCATGTCTCGTGGTGTCTTGTTTTGTCGACACATCAACCATACGGGCATCGCCATTAGCATCAAGATGCGTCAGATTTTTGCCTGTCGCAAAGCTCATAGTTGGGTCCCTGTTCCCTGCAGAAGCGCCCGCGTCGCCGCCTCAATGTTCTCTTCACGCATGAGGCTTTCGCCAACAAGGAAGGTGAAGATTCGTGATTTTTCTAGTCTCAAGCAATCTGCATGACTCATAATGCCGCTTTCAGCGACAATGATTTTGTCGCGCGGAACGCGTTCTGCAAGACGCTCACTCACTTCCAGGGATACATGGAAGTTGTGGAGATTACGGTTGTTAATGCCAATCAGCCGCGTCTCAAGGGTAAGTGCGCGATCAAGTTCTTTTTCATCATGCACTTCAACCAGTACATCCATGCCTAGATCATGGGCCGCTGTGTTGAGCGCACGCGCTTCATCATTTGTAACAGCAGCCATGATGATCAGGATGCAGTCCGCTCCATAAGCCCGAGCTTCATAGACTTGGTAGGGATCATAAAGAAAATCTTTTCTTAATGCTGGCAAATGCGTTTTTTGGCGCGCACCCTCGAGATAGTCTAATTTACCCTGAAATGAAGGCGTGTCGGTGAGGATTGATAGGCAGGCTGCGCCAGCCGACTCATACGCTTGCGCAATTTTTATAGGATCAAAATTAGCGCGGATCACGCCTTTAGACGGACTAGCCTTTTTGACCTCTGCAATGAGCGCTATTCTTCTTTCATTGAGTTTCTGTTCGATAGCGTGCAGAAAACCGCGTGGGGGATCGCGTTCGCGTATATTTCTTTGCAAAGCAGAAAGAGGCATACGCACTTTTGCCTCTGCGATCTCAGTTCGCTTATAGGACTCAATGTGATTAAGAATGTCTGTCATGACGTCTGCTTATGTTCCCGAAATCATCTGGATGGAAATTTCTTTTACCAGTTTCGAGCGGAGTTGAGATAGGGAGGTATCAGAAAGACACCCTTTTATAGAGCTTGTCGAGAATATTTAACCAGAGCGGCTAGTTTCTCCTTTGCAGCGCCTGTATCCAATGCTCGAGCGGCGCACTCTGCGCCTTCTCGGATATCGCCAGCCTTTTCCGCGACAACAAGAGCGATTGCTGCGTTTAACACCGCAATATCGCGATAAGGTCCTTTTTCGCCGGACAGCGAGGCGCGTAGCGCCGCCGCATTATATGCAGGATCTCCGCCCAAGAGGGCTTTTGGTTTAGCTCGAGGCAGGGCGGCGTCTTCAGGCGATAACATAAAGGAGCGAATATCTCCGCCTTCTAAAGCGACGACATGCGTTTCGCTTGTTGTTGTCGCTTCGTCTAGACCATCCTGTCCATGGAGGAGCCAGGCGCGTTTGACGCCGAGTTGTCGCAGGGTTTGAGCAAGGGGCATGAGCCAATCAGAACTATAAACGCCCAGAACCTGACGTTCTACCCGCGCTGGGTTTACCAAGGGACCGAGAAGATTAAAAATAGTGCGTAATCCTAATTCGGCCCGAACAGATCCTGCATGCTTGAGGGCGGGATGATGTGTTGGCCCCGCCATGAAACATAGGCCAATTTCTTTAAGGCAGGCGCTTGCTGCTTCGCAAGAAATGCCGACTTTAACGCCGAGTTCATTTAAGACGTCAGAAGAACCCGAGGCGGAGGAGGAGGCTTTGCCCCCGTGTTTAGCAACGACCACGCCGCAAGCAGAGACAATAATAGCCGCAAGCGTTGAAATATTATAGGTATTCGCGCCATCTCCGCCTGTGCCAACAATGTCAATCGCCCCCGGGGGAGCCAAGACGGGAAGCATCTTCTCACGCATCGCCAAAGCGGCGCCAAAAATCTCATCCACCGTTTCGCCGCGCATGCGCAGCCCCATGGTGAAGGCGGCAAGTTGCGCAGGTGTAGCTGCGCCACTGAGAATTAATGAAAATGCGGCATAAGCTTGATCTTGGGAGAGAGGCGTCCCTGAAGCGACAGCGCTGAGATAGAATTTAAAATCAGTCACGCAACTTTGGTCCGTCCACGATGGGCGTCATTCCATTCATCTGCGAGATCCAAAAAATTACGTAGAATTTTGTGCCCGTGTTGAGAGGTTATGCTTTCTGGATGAAATTGAACGCCGTGCACTGGTAGTGTTTTATGGGATAGGGCCATAATGAGATCATCAGGCGTATGGGCAGTAATTTGAAGGCAGTCAGGCAAAGTTTCGCGTTTTACGACAAGCGAATGGTAACGCGTTGCTTGAAATGGGCCCTCAATGCCCCGAAACAATGTTGCGCCTGTATGATGAATGGTAGCCATTTTTCCATGGATCGGCATAGGCGCTCGAACGACATCGCCGCCAAAGACTTCGCCAATGGATTGGTGTCCAAGACAGACCCCAAATATCGGGATTGTTTCCGAAGCTGATCTAATTAAATTCATACAAATTCCCGCCTCGTGCGGCGTACAGGGGCCTGGCGAAAGAATGATCGCGTCAGGAGCCGCTTGGATAACATCTGAAACAGACACGCTATCATTGCGATGCACGGTTACATTGGCGCCAAGCTGTCCAAAATAATGGACTAAGTTGAAGGTAAAGCTGTCGTAATTGTCGATCAGCGTAACGTTAGACATTGAGCAGCGATCTCTTATTGTGGGGTCTGTGAAATATAAAAAGCTGATTGAAGCGTTTGTCAGACACTTAGGACGGTCGTTAGCCTTTCGCAACCATTCTTGAAAAAGAGCTTTGCCGAGAAAAGCGCCAATTTGGCTTAATATCCCTAATCATAATGATTTCGGCCAGAGATTGCCGGGTCAGCAAGCCTAAAAAGCGCTCATTCTCGTCAATGACCGCAACGGGCCTGATTGTGCTGAGCGCCTGAATTACGTCGCTAATGGGGTCTTGGGGATGGATTGTGGACGATGGGTATTTGGCAAAGGGCGCGATTGGCATGTCAGGTTGCGTGTCACGCAAGGCGTCTACTAAATCAGCGCGAGAGAGCATGCCCCGCAATTTACCTTGCGTCTCGACAAGCGGTAACTCGTCCTGAGAGGTTGCAAGGAAGCTCTCAACTGCTTCTCTAAGCGTTGCTTCTGGATGGATCGTGACGATGCAGGTTTCCATCGCTTGCGCAGCGAGAAGATCTTTGGTTGTCTCCATTACATTCGTCATCTGCGCTTCGCTACTTGCGGCCATGTAAATAAATATGGCGATGAAAACGAGCATGGGATTACCAAAAAATCCAGCAAAGCCAAGTAAAAACGCAAAACACTGACCAACTGTCGCAGCGATATTGGTTGCTTTTTTAGGACCTAAGCACATTGCTAAAAGGGCTCGCAACACGCGCCCGCCATCCATTGGAAAGGCGGGTATAAGATTAAAGATCGCGAGGAATATATTTGCGGCGACGAGCCGCTGCGTGAGACTTACTGTTGGGTCCTCGATACGCAGAGCGGCATCAAAATCAAAGGCCTGTCGGGCTAGCAGCAGCATAAGCGCGATTATAACATTAACCGCTGGACCTGCCGTAGCCACTAAGAGTTCCTGATACGGCTTATCCGGCATGCGATCCATGCTCGCCGCGCCGCCTATTGGCAATAATGTCACTTCGGGAGAGGCGATGCCAAAATATTTCGCGGTTAAAATATGCCCAAATTCATGTAAGGTGATACAGATAAAAATTGTTGAGATAAAAATTAGACTTTCGACGGCTGCTTGAGATCCGTTTTTTAAATAGGTAGCAAAACCAATCCATACTAAAAATAAAATCAGCGTGATATGAACGCGGATCGCCGTGCCTTTGAAGCTGCCAACGGTGAAAGACCAGCCCATAATCGCCTCGTAACCTATGAAAATAATACAGCAAATGATTATTTTTAGGAAGGATTTTTAATCAATCTAAATTCAAGGAAATTCTAAATAATCAGTATGTGTCTTTCTAGACAAAAGAGGCTGGGGGTTGTGTCATTGAGAATCACAGTTGGTAGCGGATTTGATCTGTCCAGAATCGCTCGAGACGAGAGAGGGAGGTGTTAAGAAGACAAAATTCCTCAGCTGAAACCCCACCAATTTGTTCAACCGTTTGAGCGTGTTTATCATAAAGCATAGCAATTGCGTTCTGAACATCGCGGCCTTTTTCAGTTAGGCTGATGCGTACAGTGCGTCGGTCAATGCGTGATTTTATGTAATGTAAATATCCTAATTCTACCAGTTTCTTCACGTTGTAAGAAACATTAGAGCCAAGATAGTAACCGCGAGTGCGTAATTCGCTGGCTGTCATCTCGCGATCGCCAATATTAAAGATTAATAGCGCTTGTGTTGAATTTAGTTCCTGATTTCCGCGTCGATCAAATTCATCCTTTACAACATCAAGAAGACGACGATGAAGACGTTCAACTAACGACAGCGCCTCCAGATAGGCAGGACCAATCGCGTTTCCACTATCGGTATGAAGAAAATTATCTGAGGTTATTTTATTCGCTTGCATGTTCGTGCCCCAGTATTTTTAACGACTCTCATCAATCATATTTTTGATGATGACAGATTAACTCGGGGCAGATGAAGGCGTTGTTAAATAATAAGCTGAATCCGGCGTTTACTTTAACGAACGCAAATTTCAGTGAATCAAATCTAAATCAAAGCAGCTGGTGTTTTTTTAAT
Source organism: Methylocystaceae bacterium (assembly GCA_009921565.1). Lineage (GTDB taxonomy): Bacteria > Pseudomonadota > Alphaproteobacteria > Rhizobiales > Beijerinckiaceae > Methylocystis. The sequence continues at coordinate 20,991 of RFXM01000011.1, forward strand.
TATTATTAACTCTATTTCTTTGGAGCCCAAGGCGGTCGCCGCCCATTTTTAGGCTCTGCGTCATTTTCAGCTTTGCGCTGTCTACGTTTTTCGTAGAGACGCTGGGCGTCATCATCTCTGCCGGCTTCGAAGGTCAATGCAAAATAAATCATAATCAAGAAGGCGTTAACTCCGATAAGTAAGTAGCCGCCAACGAAAAACCCCGGAATGCTGAGCGTAACAAAAATCTGCGCGCTAGCAATTAACAGCCAAAGAACGCCGCCCCAGGGCGTCGCTAGCCAAAGTCCGACGCCCGCCACCAGATCGAGTACGGCAAAGAAGATAATTGCAAAAGCGGCATTGCGCGGCATCACGTCAAATATGGATTGATTGGTCGCCATTACAATGCGCCAATGCAACAGCCCCTGGATAACCCAAAAAAGGGCGACAATACGCATGAAACGGAGTAATAGAACGCCCCATTTTGGCGCGTCGGTTACCGACGCTGGATCGCCAATTCTGATGGGGCGATAAGGATCTTCGCCATCGTCGTAAATTGTGCGATCGGCCATCTCTCGACCTTATTTCTGCCCGCGCCTGGAAAAGCGAACCGCCTCTTCCGCGGCCCTAAATAGCGCTTTAGACTTATTTACGCACTCATTATACTCATATTCGCCCTGGCTGTCATAGACGACGCCCGCACCCGCCTGAACATGCATTAAGCCATCTTTAACGATCGCCGTGCGCAAGACAATACAAGTATCCATTTGGCCGCTAGATCCAAAATAACCAATGCAGCCGCCATAGATTCCGCGTTTATCTACTTCGAGTTCATCAATGATTTCCATAGCGCGTACTTTTGGCGCGCCGGAAACGGTGCCTGCGGGGAAGCCAGCGGAGAGAGCGTCAATGCAGTCGTGTTTAGGATCGAGCTCGCCTTCAACGTTTGAGACAATATGCATAACGTGACTGTAGCGTTCGATACTAAAGCTATCGGTGACGCAAACTGAACCTGTTTTAGCTACACGCCCGACATCATTGCGCCCAAGGTCAAGTAACATTAAATGCTCGGCGCGTTCTTTCTCATCAGCCAGAAGATCTTGTGCGAGCTTTTCATCTTCTGTTTTAATATTGCTGCGCCAGCGCGTGCCCGCGATTGGGCGTATTGTAATTTTTCCATCCGCCGCGCGAACAAGGATTTCTGGACTCGAACAAACAATTTGAAAATCAATAAAGTCTAGGTAGCACAGAAAAGGCGCCGGATTCACCCGGCGCAACGCGCGATAGAGCGCAAATGCAGGGAGTTTGAAGGGTGCTGTAAACCGTTGCGATAGGACAACTTGGAAAATATCTCCGGCGCGAATATATTCCTTTGCGCGCTCAACCATTTCTAGAAAACGCGACGTCTGGGTATTGGAGACGGGATCTTGTGTTGTAAATTGTCCCTGCTGCTCGCTCTCATTCGTTTTTAATGGGAGATCTAATGCCGTTACGATATCATCTAGACGTTTTTTGGCGGCTGCATAGGCGGACTCTGCATCTAGCTGATCATCGCGCCTTACAGGGGTTACTACAGAGAGTTCATCCCTTACAGTATCAAATATGACCATGATGGTTGGGCGCACTAACAGGGCGTCTGGCGCACCGATCATGTCCGGTTTTGCAGGAGCCAAACGCTCCATTTGCCGAACCATGTCATAGCCAAGATATCCAAATACGCCGGCGGACATTGGCGGCAAGGGCAATGAATGGGCAATTGCTGATTGAGAAATCAATTCGCGCAGGGCGATAAGCGGCGCGGATGAGCACGGCGTAAAGTTATTTTTATCCCTGAGCGCATTGCGATTAATTTCCGCTTTATCCCCTATAACGCGGAATATAACGTCAGGATTTAAACCTATCATTGAATAGCGCCCTCGGGCGGCGCCGCCCTCGACCGATTCCAGCAGAAACGCCGCGTTGGAGCCGGAACTTGAGAGTTTCAAATAGGCTGAAACAGGAGTTTCGAGGTCAGCCACAAGTTTTGTAACAAGCAGTACGGGCTGGCCTTGCTCATAGGAGGCGGCGAAGTCATGAAAAGCGGGTTCTATGACTAAAGAATTCACTGCTCCTTATCCGCTCCTGTAAGGGATTCCAGAACTTTCTGGTTGATATCGACGCCCAAATGTTTCTCTAACCCGCCGACATATTGTTCTATGAGGTCATTTTGCAGCGCTGGTCTGAGCTGCTCGGCGATTGTTTTGGATTCAATTGAATTGGGATCGAATGCTGGATTAACGGACTCTTTGACGAAAAAAACCAACCGTCCGCCATCCACGGCGACCGATCCCGCGCCATGGGGCGGCGCATCGAAAAATTGCACAATTGTACTAGGCGTAAATTCTGGACGCGGCGCCCGTTTAATATCAGTCGCGCGTTTTACCTCAACATTAAAACTTTTTGCAATTTCTTCAATCGAACGGCCTGTGCGTAGTTTGGTTGCGGCTTCTTCGCCTTTTTCAGTTAACGCTTTTTGCGCAAAATCTGAACGCAGCGCTTCAACCACTGCTGGACGCACCTCATCAAAAGTTTTCTGTCTTGCTGGCTCGATTGCATTAATTTCGAACCATACATAGCCGCCGTCACGCGTGGCGACGGTATCATTATCTACGCCAACATCAGAAGCAAAGGCGGCCTTGAGTAAATCAAGGTTTACAGCAAGCTCATCAATGTTCTTTCCGTTTTTATCATGACCAGTATCATCGACGTTATCAATGACGCGCACATCGAGCTTAGCAGCAGCTGCAGTCTCTGGAAGCGTTTTCCCAGAAGCGCGTTGATCCTCAATGATATCGCGTAGCTTTTTAACCTCAGGCAAAGCCTTTTGGGCAGCGATTTCGTTACGTAATTCAGCAGAGGCTTGGTCAAGCGTTTTCGTAAAGACTGCCGGCGTTATTGACTTAACTTGAGAAATCACTGTGCCAAAAGCTGTTTTTACTGGTTCTGCAAGGCCAGGTTTGGCAACAGCAAATACAGCGGCTCCGACGTTAGGATCGCCAAAATCACGCTGTTCAACAAGTCCAAGGTTTACATCCTTGGGATTAAGGTTGAGCTCTTTTGCTAGCGCCTCGAGATCTAAGCCCTTTTTCAACTTAGCGAGGGCGTCTTCGGCCTCTGTTTCTGTTTTAAGCACAATTTGACGAACGTCGCGTTTCTCAGGAGCGCCAAATCTTTTTGTTTTTACGTCATCGTAGAGCTTTTTAATCTCGTCCGGGGACACTTCGTTTGGTTTGCCAATGCTGCTGGGACTGACGGTTAATATTGTAAGTTTACGATATTCTTTTGCTTTAAAAGCTTGCTCGCGTTCGTCATAATATTTCTTTAACTCTTCCTCAGAAGGCTGAGGCGTTGATGAGATTGCAGAGGTAGGGATGACAAAATAATCAACAGCGCGCGTTTCGTTGCGAAAGCGATGGATGGCTTCAATCATCAACGCTGGCGGCTCAACGCCGGCAATAACAATGTCGGACAACATTCTGCGGATATAAGCCGCTTTTTGCTCACTAATAAAACCCCGCTCGCTAGAGCCCGAGTCGCGAGCGATTTGTTTAAAGCGCTCTGGATCGAATTTTCCATCTACGCCCTGAAAGACTTTTTCTTGCGCTAGTAATTGTTGGGTTGTCTGATCGCTGGAGGCTAGGCCCAGAGCCCGAGCTTTCTGATCAAGAGCCGTCTCTAAAACGAGACGTTCGAGGACTTGTTGGTCCAGTCCAGCCTGCCGGGCCTCTTGATTGGTGACAGCCCGCCGCAGCTTTTGTTGGATCCGCCGCAGTTCCATCTGATAAGCATTGCGATAGGCGTCGACGGTGATCTCGCCCGACCCAACCCTTGCAAGACGTTGCGCCGTCATGCCGCGGAAGACATCGCCGACGCCCCAAATAGCGAAACTGACAACAATAACGCCCATCACGATGGCCATGATCGTGCGGCCAATCCAATTCTGCGATGCGACGCGCAGGCCTTCCAACATTGTTAACGCTTCCCTTGCTGACGATTGTGAACCGATGGTCCAGAAATTTGGCGCGGACTATAGGGAGGGGAGCGAGACCTGGCAATGAGGCCTGAGGCGGAAGCTCGGCGGCTTTTTTGGATAAGCTGAAACCAGCCTAGGTCTTGGACTATCCAGCTTGCGGCTTGGAATAAGTCTGGACTAACCAGGGTTTGGCGTGGGATTTGAGGCTAGCGGCAATCTCTTTTTCAAGCCGATCGACGCATTGGATCATGGCCAAGCCAGAAAATAAAACCATTCCGACCGCTAGCGACTTGGTCGCGCCTAGCTCAGGAGATCTAATGAATACCTCGGCTCGAGGAGGCAAAGGTAAGTCTCACTCCACGGATCCCCGACGCTTGCGTGCGGACCCTGAAGCTATTCGGCAAGCGTTCGAGACGGGCGCCTTTCCTTACAAAAAACCCCTGCCAGAGCGGATTTATCTCACGCGTATGGCCCCGCTTCAAGTTGAGCTGCTTAAGGCGCAAAGCTGGATCAAGGAAACAGGTCAAAAAATCGCGTTATTATTTGAAGGTCGAGACGCTGCAGGCAAGGGCGGCACGATTAAACGATTCATGGAGCATCTTAATCCTCGTGGCGCGCGTGTCGTAGCATTAGAGAAGCCCACGGAGAGAGAACGCACACAATGGTATTTTCAAAGATATATTGAACATCTGCCAGCCAGCGGCGAAATCGTGTTCTTTGATCGATCTTGGTATAATCGTGCAGGCGTCGAGCGTGTAATGAATTTTTGCACGCCGAATGAATATTTAGAATTTATGCGGCAATGTCCTGAATTGGAGCGGATGTTTGTAAATTCTGGCGTGAAGCTCCATAAATATTGGTTTTCAGTTACACATGAAGAGCAAAAACGCAGGTTTCTAGCCCGTGAAAAGGATCCGCTAAAGCAGTGGAAACTCTCACCAATTGATCTCGCCTCAATTGATAAGTGGGATGCCTATACTGAAGCGAAGGAAGCGATGTTTTTTTTCACAGACACAGCCGATTGTCCTTGGATAATCATAAAAAGTGACGACAAGAAACGCGCACGGCTGAATTGCATGCAACATTTTCTCTCAAGTCTTGATTACCCAAACAAGGATCACACAGTTGTTCATGGACCTGATCCGTTAATTTGCGGATCAAGCAGCCATGTTATTGCGCATGGCGGTCAAATGCTTGGTAACTCGCTTGATATTGAGTCAAAATAACAGGTTCGAAGACGATGACGCCACATCCGCTTATTGCTGGAAATTGGAAAATGAATGGATTACGCGCGTCATTGGCGGAAATCGCTCAGTTAGGCGCGCTTTATCAGCCCTCATTGCAACAAAAGACGGAATTATTGATTTGTCCGCCAGCGACGCTCCTAATTGGGGCTCAAGAAATTGCCGCTAGGGCGAAAATTGCCTTAGGCGGTCAGAATTGCCACTTTCTCGAATATGGTCCCCACACCGGCGATCTTTCCGCATTGATGCTCAAGGATGCTGGAGCCAGCTATGTTATTGTCGGCCATAGCGAACGTCGTCACGGCCATCAAGAAACTGACGCAGTTGTGCAAGCCAAGGCTGAGGCTGCTTTGAAAGCCGGCGTAACGCCCATTATTTGCGTGGGCGAGACAGGCGCGCAGCGGCAGGCTGGAGTGGCGTTGGCGGTCGTTGAGGAACAGATCAAGGCTTCTTTACCCGCTGAAGAATCATCGACGATAGTTGTTGCTTATGAGCCTGTGTGGGCGATTGGCACAGGCGTAACGCCAACTCTCGAAGAGATTGCTGAACTCCATGCTTTTGCGCGCGATACGCTCAACCGCTTGTTCGGGTCGGTCGTTGGCGACAACATTCGCCTTCTCTATGGTGGTTCCGTATCCCCGGCCAATGCAAAAGATATTCTTATGCTGAAAAATGTGAATGGCGCGCTTGTGGGCGGCGCCTCGCTCAAAGCGGAGGATTTTATCGCTATTGCTCGGGCCTATCTTTGAAGTTTTCTACTGGCTTGCTCCGCTATGGCGTCAACGTTATAAGCCGTTGGCCTAACTTTTAACTCCAACAGACAAGGCGATGCGCTACGATGGCGATCGAACGTACTTTTTCAATCATCAAACCAGATGCGACCCAGCGAAACATCACAGGAAAGGTTAATGCGCTCATTGAAGGCGCAGGTCTCAGGATCGTTGCGCAAAAGCGCATTCAGATGACCAAAGCGCAAGCTGAAACCTTCTATAGCGTGCATAAAGAACGCCCTTTTTTTGGTGAGCTTGTTGACTTCATGATCTCTGCGCCAGTTATCGTGCAGGTATTAGAAGGCGAGGGCGCTATTGCTCGCTATCGCGAGGTTATGGGTGCAACAAATCCAGCCAATGCCGCTCCTGGAACTATTCGCAAAGAATGCGCGTTGAGCGTTGGCGAAAATTCTGTTCACGGATCTGATGCAGCTGAAACAGCCGCTATTGAAATCGCCCAGTTCTTTTCAGGCAATGAAATTGTTGGCTGAGTAATTAAAAATAATGGCTAGGGTTAACCTAGCCATTTTATTCTATTTGTTGAATATCTTAGTAGGCAGTCCTTCTAATTATTCTGTTCTTTTTAAGCTGCTGAAGTCTTTTCGACTTTATGTATTATTTTGACGCTTGCAAGCCGCCCTTGGGAGGCAAAATAAAAATTTGTGCAATTATAGAAAATTCGGGACTTTTAACACAGAATAATTTTTTTCTTTGAAACCCAACACGCGGTTGCCTTTAACCTCTAGATTATCAGATGCGACAAGTTTTAGTACTGTTGGATAAAGCAGGTGCTCTTGTTCAAGAATGCGGGCGCCAAGCGTTTCTGGCGTATCTGTATCCCAAACGGAAATGGCGGCTTGCGCAATAATTGGCCCTTCATCCATTTCTGGCGCAACATAATGAACAGTGCAGCCGTGTATTTTTACGCCATCGGCTAGAGCGCGTTCATGCGTGTTTAGACCGCGGTATGCGGGCAGTAGCGCTGGATGTATGTTGATTAATTTATGACGCCATTTATTGATGAACCAAGGCGTCAGTAAGCGCATGAAGCCAGCTAGGCAGATTAATTCAATGCTATAGGTTTCAAGAAGGATTTGGATCGCCCGTTCAAAATCTTCCCGGCCAGCATAAATTTTGTGGTCTACCGCCGCGACAGCCACTCCGGCTTTTTTTGCTTTCATTAAGCCCGGCGCGTCAGGTTTATTTGACAGCACAAGACTAATTTCAGCAGGATAGTCAGGTGATCGTGCGGCCTCTATAAGCGCGTCCATATTTGATCCGCGGCCAGAGATAAGGATGGCTGTCCGCTTTTTCTTCACAATGCGAGCGTCCCATTCGTAACAACGCGTTCTGGGCCCTCTTGCTGGATGATTTCTCCAAGTCGAATAGGCTGTTCGCCAACAGCGCGCAGGACCGTTTCTACTTCTGATACGCCCTCGCTTGAGGCGATGATAACCATACCAATTCCACAATTAAATGTGCGGAGCATCTCTGTTTCGCTCACGCCGCCCGTCGCTGCAAGCCATCGAAATACGGATAGAGTAGGAAAAGCGGTAAGATCAAGGCGAACGCCAAGGCCCTTTGGCAGCACGCGCGGGAGATTATCAGGAAAGCCGCCGCCAGTGATGTGAGCAAGCGCGCGAATATGCGTTGTGCGCCGTAAAGCCGCCAGAAGAGGTTTTACGTAAATTCGGGTTGGTTCCAAAAAGGCGCGGCCGAGCGTCATATCTCTAGCGAAGGGCGCTGTTGCGTTCCATGCTAATCCGGAACGTTCGACAATTTTTCGGACCAGTGAGAATCCATTGGAATGAACGCCTGAGGAGGGAAGACCCAGAGCGATATCCCCCTTGTGCACGTCTCGCGGCAATAATTTCGAGCGCTCCACCGCGCCAACTGCAAAGCCAGCGAGGTCATAATCGCTTTTGGCGTAGAGACGTTCAAGTTTGCCCGTGGCGTAATAGTCTAGGAAGAAAAGGGGTTCCGCGCCTTGGACAATGAGATCATTGACGCACATAGCGACAAGATCCACGCCGATAGTGCTGTGAAGATTACACTCAATCGCAATTTTTACTTTTGTTCCGACGCCATCATTTGCTGCGACCAGTAGCGGGTCCGCGAAGCCTGCGGCCTTGAGATCAAAAACGCCCCCAAAGCCGCCAATTTCGCCATCTGCCCCAGAGCGTTGTGTGGCGCGGACCGCTGGGCGAATGAGATCGATCAGGCGGTTGCCTGCGTCAATGTCCACGCCAGCGTCTGAATAAGTT
>RFXM01000101.1 GCA_009921565.1 Methylocystaceae bacterium
GCGAAACTCTCTCGCGGCATTCCACTAACGCCTATCAACGCAAGAACAAAACGCCCGTGTCGTAACCCAGCCTTGGCAGCGTCGTCAACGCCGCGGGATAACTTGTTTATTTTTCCAGCGCCGCCACGCCGGGTAGGGTTCTGCCTTCCAGCCACTCCAAGAAAGCGCCGCCGGCAGTCGAGACGTAGGAAAATTTCTCGGCCACCCCTGCTTGGCTCAACGCCGATACAGTGTCGCCGCCTCCAGCAATTGAACGTAATTTTCCCTCAATTGTGAGTTGCGCGGCGCTTTGCGCGAGGAGTCTTGTGCCTTGGTCGAAGGGTGGCAATTCAAAAGCCCCAAAAGGTCCGTTCCATACAAGCGTCTTACAGTTGCGCAGGATTGCATCGACCTGGGCGATGGATTTCGGGCCAACATCAAGGACCATTTCGTCGTCGCTAATTTTATCTAAGCTGCAAACGTTACAGGGCGTATGCGCTTCAAATTTTTTCGCCACTACGACATCAATCGGCAATATGATTTGGCAATTAGCCTCTTTTGCTTTTTCAAGCACATCCCGCGCAGTTGGGGCAAGGTCATATTCGCAAAGCGACTTACCCACATTGACGCCTTGTGCTGAAAGGAACGTGTTCGCCATGCCGCCGGCAATGACAAGATATTGCGTTTTGCCAACAAGATTAGCGAGCAAATCTAATTTCGTTGAGACTTTAGCCCCGCCAACAATTGCGATGACGGGACGCTGTGGGTTGAGGAGCGCTTGTTTAAGGGCCTCAAGTTCTGCTTGCATAGATCTTCCGGCAAAAGCCGGCAGGACGTGGGCAAGCCCCTCGGTTGAGGCGTGTGCGCGATGGGCTGCGGAAAAGGCGTCATTGACGAAAATATCGCCATTTTTCGCTAACTCTGCGACAAAAGCCGCGTCATTTTGTTCCTCTTCTTTATGAAAACGCGTATTTTCTAAAAGCGCGATCTCGCCGTCCTTAAGCGCATCAACGACCATAGAAGCGGGCCGACCGACGCAGTCGTCTGCGAATACGACTGTTTGCTTAAGATATTGCTCTAAAGCAGGTAAAATTTGGCGCAATGAATCTTGTTCAAGCCGGTGGCCTTTTGGGCGGCCAAAGTGAGCGAGCAAGATAACTTTACCGCCTTTTTCGCTGAGTTCTTGGATAGTTGGGAGAACGCGTTCAATACGAGTTGCGTCGCTGACCCGGCCATTTTCCATAGGCAGATTTAAGTCAACGCGTAAAAGCACGCGTTTGCCTTTTACATCCACTTCATCAAGCGTATGCAGATGGGCCATTAGCGCACTCCTAGAATAATCAGCCTATTCGTACAAATTCAATTTCTATTTATTGTTAGATCAATTTGCCCATGAGAGCGGCTGTATCTGTCATTCGGCCTGAGAAGCCCCATTCATTGTCATACCAACTGAGAATGGAGACGAGATTGCCGTCCATCACCTTGGTTTGATCAAGATGGAAGCAAGAAGATAGTGGGCTGTGATTGAAGTCAATTGAGACAAGCTTTTCAGAGGTGTAGCCTAAGACGCCCTTCATTGGACCGTCGGCTGCTGCTTTAATCGCTGAGTGTATTTCTTCTTTTGATGTTGGACGTTTGGAAACAAACTTGAGGTCAACTGCGGAAACATTAGGTGTCGGCACCCGGATCGCATAGCCGTCAAGCTTGCCGTTAAGTTCAGGCAAAACAAGTCCGACTGCCTTGGCTGCGCCAGTTGATGTGGGGATCATTGATAAGGCTGCAGCGCGGGCGCGGTAGAGATCTTTATGATAGGTATCCAGCGTAGGTTGGTCGCCCGTATAAGAGTGGATCGTTGTCATAATGCCTTTCTCAATGCCAATGGCTTCATTGAGAACCTTTGCTACGGGCGCAAGACAATTCGTCGTGCAGGATGCGTTGGAGACAACGAGGTGCTCTTTGGCGAGCTTGTGGTGATTGACGCCATACACAATGGTAATGTCTGCGCCTTCTCCGGGCGCCGAGACCAGCACCCGCTTAGCGCCAGCATCAAGAAGAGACTTTGCTTTGTCACGCGACGTGAAGAGACCAGTGCATTCGAGTGCGATGTCAACGCCGATCGCGCTATAGGGAAGCTCAGCGGGATTTTTAATTGCGGTGACTTTTATAGGTCCCTGGCCGACATCGATCGTGTCTCCAGTGATTTTGACCTCATGCGGGAAGCGGCCGTGGACAGAGTCAAAACGCAATAAATGCGCGTTGGTTTCAACCGAGCCTAAATCATTGATCGCCACGACCTGAAGATCGGTGCGGCCAGACTCAACGATAAAGCGCAGGATGTTGCGGCCGATGCGTCCGAAGCCGTTGATCGCCACTCTCACGGTCATTTGAAAACTCCTTGCAACCGCTAGACAGAAAAATGAAGCGGCATAGTTCCTGCCGCAGGCGCGAGGCGCCAGGGCTAATAAGGCGTGGGTGTGATAGCACCTCGCACACCCCTGTCAACGCGTCGTGGCCTCTCATAATATTAATCTTAAAGGGTTCGGCCAAGGAAATTGGGATTTAGCCAAATCGTGCTACCAAATGCCTATTGTCGAATCGACCCCTTCGATTTTGGTCGTGATCCCCTTATTTCCACTACAGGCGACACCCGGCGATGACGGATCAAGCAAATTATGAGACGACTCTGTTGCGGCTTAATCGTGCTTTAGACCAGCTCGAGAGCGCAGTGGCGGCGCGTCTAGAAAATGATTGGACGGGCGCAGAGCGAGAAGAAGAGCTGGCGATCATGCAAGATGATCGTGCGCGTCTTGCCCTTGATCTCGATGCCGCCTTGGCGCGGGCGTCAATTTTAGAAAAAACAAATGATGAGGTATGTCGGCGTTTGGATGTCGTAGGCGCACATGTTTCCGCAGTTCTGGAAGCGGGACGCGCTTCGACGGACAATTAGGAGCAAAGATGGCTGCGCTTGTCGTCTCCATAGCTGGAAGAAGTTATCGTATTGCCTGTGGGGATGGGGAAGAAGCGCGGCTTGAAGAGCTTGTGCGTTATGTAGAATCGAAAATTTTTTCGATGCATGAAAGT
>RFXM01000102.1 GCA_009921565.1 Methylocystaceae bacterium
CCGCGTGTTTTATGCCGTTAAAGCAAACCCTGCGCCTGAAGTTCTGTCCCTTTTGGCTTCTTTGGGATCTTGCTTCGATACAGCGTCAGTTGTTGAAATTGAACAGGCGCTTGCTGCTGGCGCTTCTGCTGATCGGATCAGCTATGGCAATACAATTAAGAAAGAGCGTGATGTTGCGCGCGCCTTTGAGTTAGGGATTCGTCTTTTTGCTGTCGATAGTGAAGCAGAAGTCGAGAAAATTGCGCGCGTAGCTCCTGGTTCAAAGGTCTTCTGTCGTATTCTGTGTGATGGCTCTGGCGCTGAATGGCCTCTGTCGCGTAAATTTGGCTGTGCGCCAGAAATGGCGACAGGCGTTCTGGAACATGCCCACCGCTTGGGCCTCAATGCCTATGGCATCTCCTTTCATGTTGGATCACAACAAACCGACCCTCGCAAGTGGGATAGCGCGCTTGAGTCCGCAGCGGCAATCTTTCGCGAGCTTGCGGAGCGGGGCGTCAATCTCCAGATGGTCAATCTTGGCGGTGGTTTTCCAACGAAATATCTCAAAAATATCCCTGCTGTGAAAACCTATGGCAACGCAATTTTTCGTGCGCTATCAAAACATTTCGGTAATCGTATTCCAGAAACAATCATCGAGCCTGGCCGCGGTATGGTTGGGAATGCAGGCATGATTGAAGCTGAGGTTGTTCTGATTTCAAAAAAATCAGAGTCCGATACGGAAATGCGGTGGGTTTATCTGGATATTGGTAAATTCAACGGACTTGCGGAAACAATGGATGAAATGATCCGTTACCCGATCCGCACTCCAGTTGATGGCGATCCAGTGGCGCCTTGTGTCATCGCGGGCCCAACATGCGACTCAGTCGATGTTCTTTACGAAAAGCAACCGTATGATTTGCCGATCTCGCTTGAGATTGGCGCAAAGGTGCTGATTGAGGGAACTGGCGCTTATACGACAACCTATTCAGCCGTAGGCTTTAACGGGTTTCCGCCGCTAGAAACTTTTGTGATCTAGAAATAGCGCGCGCTAATGTGCGCGCTTTTATCAAATCGAATTTTTAGTCTTCTGTGCGAGAGTCAAGACTCTTAAGCAGATAGAGCTATTTTCATCTTTCTGCGGTTAAAGCCAATGACGCGTCAAATTACTACGCGCTTTTCTTTCGCATCAATCGAGTGCATCGCTGCGCCTATAGATCCGCGTTTTAGAATTGCCATGGAAAAAGATGGTGATATTGACGCGCGCGAGTCATTGCTCGACCGTGTTTTTGGCCCAGGGCGGTTTCAAAAAACGAGTGAAAAATTGCGCGTAAATCAGGCTCCAGTTTCGGGTCTTGCGCTGGTTGCTAAGACGTCGGCGGGCGCGCTCATTGGCACAATTCGGCTTTGGCCTATATTTGCAGGCCAAGGTCGCGCAGCGCTTCTCTTGGGTCCCCTTGCGGTTTGTCCAAACGTTAAAGATAGCGGCGTTGGTCGTGCGCTGATGCTGCAAGCGCTGGCGCGCGCGAAATTACAAGGTCATGCGTCTGTTTTATTAGTTGGTGATGCCGCCTATTATAATCGATTTGGTTTTGAGCAGCGTTTTACCGACCGATTGCTGCTGCCTGGACCTGTCGATCCCAAGCGTTTCTTGGGCCGTGAGTTGATTCCTGGCGCGCTTTCGGGGGCAGCTGGCGCAGTTACGCCTGTAAGGCTTGAGCGACATCAGCGGCTGACGGCCATTGCCGCCTGATTGCATCGGGTAAGTGTTAGATGACACTCGAGCGCTATTCAAATTTTATATATTTTAATGATCTATTCGACTTAGCGTCCTGTCGCGCAACGCCTCATAAATTGAGGGGTAATTAAAAAGAATAGGTGGCAGCATAGCTGTAAAGCAAGCGCATAACATTGGGAGAAGTTGCGAAGTATTGGCTGTCATTTCGGTTACGAGAATAATACCCGTTAAAGGGGCGCGGCATGCGCCGCTAAAGAGCGCTGTCATGCCAATAAGCGCAAAGGCGGTAGGCGAAGTGATGAGGCTTGGCGCGAGATAGAGACAGCATGCGTTAAAGATCAGACCAAACTGCGCGCCAAGCGCGAGCATTGGCGCAAATATTCCGCCCGGTGCGCCAATACTGTAGCAGGCAGCGCCAAGAATGAATCTCAAAACAAAGATACAAAGAACCTCCTCAATTGGGCGCGCATTATCTAACGCTTGTTGGGTTAATTCCTGACCTCCGCCCACAAATTCTGGAAAATTCCAAGCTAATATTCCAATAGCTGCGCCAAGAATGCACCCGCGCCAGGGAGGAGAAAGCCACTTAAGTTGAGTTGTGAAATTAAGCATTTTAATAATAGCGAGATTATAGGTGATCGCTAAAAATCCTGATGCAAATCCAAAGAGTAAATAGAGCGGTAGTTCTTTGGGTGGTACGAGAACGATGTCTGGGACATGAAACTCTGTTTTTCCGCCAAAAACAGCATGCGCAACTGAAATAGCCGCTGCTGAGGCGGCAAGCGCCATGATTGCAATGCGGTGCTCAAATTTTTGTACTAATTCCTCGAGAACAAAGATTGCTCCAGCAAGTGGAGCATCAAATGCTGTAGCAAGTCCTGCGCCGGCTCCAGCCGCGAGTAAGACACGAAAATCCTGCCATTTGCGATTGAAGCGCTGGCTCACAAATTGAGCCAGGCTTGCACCCATTTGTACAGAAGGCCCTTCTCTACCCAGCATGAGCCCAGAGCCAATCGCAAGAACCCCGCCAATAAATTTAACCGGCAGCAAAGCGAGTGAAGGCATCTCGGCGCGTTTTTCAAGCAAGGCTTCAACATGCGGGATGCCGCTACCCTGTGCAAAAATAGCAAAACGTTCCACGATGAAAACAGAGATGAAGACTGCAACCGCGCAAAAGACGATAAAAAGAATAAAACCACTATGGGGATCTTGTCGCTCCACCAGAATAAAGGCGTTACGCAATCGATCCATATAGGCGAGTGTTGTTTTAAATAGCGCGCCGACTAAGCCAGTTAGGCCGCCTACAAGAAGCGCC
>RFXM01000103.1 GCA_009921565.1 Methylocystaceae bacterium
TTATTAATGCCATCGATCGCGGAGAAAATTCTAATCCTGATTGGTGGAATGAAGGCTTTAAAGAGCACGGTATAAATCAGCTTGCGGATAGTTATATCGAAGCGTTCAAGAAAATGGACGCTCAGCCAACATCTGTCCGTGAGGCAGTTGCGGCGATTCGTAATGGGGATACGGGCGCTGCACGCCGCCTGCGGTCTATGCTCGACGCCGCCGCTCAAACGGGTCAAGCTGGCGAATCTTTGGTTGAAGCGAAGCTCGCCTATGCGCGCGGTAAAAAGCATTTAGATGATCTTCTTAAAAGACGTGGTATCCAGGACGCCAAGGTTAAGGGCGCCGAAGGAGCTGAGCGCCTAGTTGGATCTGCGCTTAGCGAAAACAAAGGACGCCTGCGTCTTTTAGAGGAGCGCATGTATAATCAATATGAGGCTATTAAGGCGCTTCGTATTGCTGAATCCGTTGCTGAGCGCGAGCACGTTACCGCTCTTGATCGGCGTGAAAAGTTACTGATGGAATGGGAAGGCAATTCATCTAAGGCATTTAAAAACGCGGTAAAGGATCGAGAAGAAGCCGCTGAGGCGGCAGGCGACATCGAAGGATCTCCTCGGCGCACTTCTGCTGACACCGCTGCGGAAGACGCAATTCGTTCAATTCTAGAGTCTGAGCGCGACTATTCTGATGTCGAGCTAATGACGCGCGCAAACGCGATCGCTCATAATTGGCGCGGTCGCCCGAGCACGATCACTGATTACCTGAGCGAACAAGATCCTTTCTCTGATGCGATCCCGACGCGCGAGGGCCTGCGCGGATCTATGAAGCGGCGCACAATTCCTATTCCGATTGAAGATAAGATTGAGTTTCTGCAAACCGACATGCGCACGGTTCTGGGCTCGATCGCCAGGTCGCTTCCTGTCGATGTCATGATGACGGAGAGATATGGATCTCCTGAAATGACGCGCATGATTGACGGCGTTCGTGAAGATTACGATCGCATGCTTTCTGCTGAGCGCGCCAGGCGAGACAAAGGCTTTATTACTCAAAGTGAGTATAAGAGCCTAGAAAAGAATATGCTGGCTCAGATGGATCTCGATCTGCAACAATTCACTGGATTGAACCAGATCATGCGCAATCGGTATGGCTATAGTTCAGATCCAACAAATCAGGGGCTTGTTCGAGTTGCTCGCGGATTGCGCAACTGGGCGTCGCTTACATCTCTAGGGCGCGCGACATTAAACTCTTTCAGCGACGCCGGCTTTGGCGCGGCCCTAAAGTATGGCGTCGATAAAGTTTTCACTGATCAGTGGGTGAGTTATGGCAAGGTTCTTGCCGATGTCCCACAGGAGCTCTTTACCGGAAAGCAAACAGCTCTTGTAAAGCAGTTAAAACGCGAGTCTCGCGCGCTGCTTATTGGCACTGAGACAATGCTGACCCTTATGACTCATGACATTGACCATATGACGAATATGGGAATGGGAAATAAGTTTGAGCGCACGATAGCTTATGGCGCCAATAGGATGCAGTTTCTCAACGGCATGACTTCCTGGACGGATAACGTCAAGATGGCGACCATGCTCATGGCGACTCAGCAATTCTCTGATGCTGCTGAGCGCATGTTTAAAGGTAAGGGCACGGCGCTCGACATTGCGAGGTTTGCTGAATCTAATATCCAGCCGCATGAAGCTGTCGAGATCGGGCGCATGTTCGACAAGTATGGCAGCTATGAGCGCGATGTAAGATTTTCTAACGTCGATCAGTGGGTTGAGAACGACGCGGAAAAGCGCGCGGCTATGCTTTACAAGGTTGCTATGAAGCGTGAGGTGAACACGATCGTCCCGACATCGAATATCGGTGTCGCCCCTATATGGATGAGCCACCCACTGGCAGGCATACTCGGTCAGTTCATGAGCTTCGTCTATGCGTCTCATGAGCAATTCTATCTAGCGAATATGCAGCGCCTTAATTACCGCATGGCAGGCGCTCTTGCTTATGGCGCCGGACTTGGAGCTCTATCTTATTACGCTTACAAAATGTCCAAGGGGGAGAAGCCTACGGATAATCCTGGCCAACTTGCTAAGGAAGTTATCGATCGTATGGCGATAGTCCCGTTATATAACGAGCTGGCCAAGCGCGTATCAAAAGCGACCATGGGGCAGGTGGATCCCTATCGTATGATCGGTGCTGATCAGCCATTAAGCCGCCGCGCCGATAATGACTTTTTTGATGAAATGCTCGGCCCTGGACTTGGTGTCGCAAAGAAGGGCTTGCAGGTTGCCGGTGGCGCTGCGGCTCGATTGGCCACTGGCGACCCTAAGTATTTCCAGGGCAAACAGCTCCATCAGGCGCGTCAATTGGCATGGTTTCAAAATCACTTTTTTGGAGCCCCGCTGATCTTTGATGGGGGTGAAAAGCTGGGCCTAAAGTTTATGAATTTAAAGCCCACGCCAGGCCAGCAAAGGATGCTGAACGGAGAGTAGGTGCGTTTAACTTTGGGGGAATAACAGCCAGAAATATACCGTCGAATAAGATGGTGAGAAAATATGGCCGTTATTCCTCCCGTTCCGCCCGTTGCTAATGCAGATCGCTATATGATCATTACCCCGGCGTCGGGGCAGACTGTTTCAACAATTGCTGTTTCTTTTCCTATTTACGGTGACGGCCAAGACTTAACTGTTCGCGTAAACGGTAGAGAGTTTGTTGGATGGACGTTTTCTTCCGCGTCAGGCAAAGATATAGACTTTCTCCCGCAACCAATTACTGACGGCGTTATTACTTTTAATTCGCCTGTATCAGCACAAAAGATCGAAGTAATTGGATCTATTAAAGCGCGACAAGTTGTTATGCCTACGTCGCCTGGTATTGGCAGGCGCGAATTTAATCAAACAA
>RFXM01000104.1 GCA_009921565.1 Methylocystaceae bacterium
CGCGCACTTTTTGAGGAAGTCGGCGGCTTTTCCGCGCGTCATCTGCAGCGCACATTTAATGATGTGGACTTGTGTTTGAAGGTGCGCGCGAAGGGCAAGGTTAATATTTACACGCCGCTTGCGACTTTAGTTCATCATGAGTCGGCGACAGACGGCGGCGACGTGCAATTAAAACATTATAAGCGACTTCAGGGCGAAGTTGGCTACATGTTGGAAACCTGGGGGCTGATGCGCTCTGACCCCTACTACAATGTTAATCTTGCTCTTGAGGGGAAGAGTTTTGCTCTTGCCTTTCCGCCGCGGCGCGTTGCGCCCTGGCTGGCGGCAGGCGTCTCATAAGTCAATAAGCAATAATTCGAGACCCTATGGCGGTTTTGAGGCTGCAAAGGCTCGCAAGCGGCTCGCTTTTTACATCCACGGATTCACAACAGATACGCCAACACGGGCAAATTCGTCTGCGTCGCGCGAGACGACTGTCAATCCATGATGAAGCGCCGTCGCAGCAATGAATAGGTCTGGCTGCGAATAGGTCAGCCCTTTCTTTCGACCCCGCTCGACGAGTAGCCGCCACTTGAAGAAGATGTCTTCGCTGACTGGCAGAATGCGTTGATCAAACATGGGGCGCAGTTTGTTGGTCAGCCAATCGCTCAGCTCGGCACGCTTTGACGCATCGCTCACCAACTCAATTCCAAAGCGGATTTCCGCCAAAGTAACGTCGCTCACGTAAAGCAAGTCCAGAGGCTGAGCGGCGACAAAAGTGACGACTTTGGTTTCTGGCCTAGGGCGGCGCAGTTCCGAGAGCACATTTGTATCGAGAAGCCAGCCCGTCACAAGTCGACTGCGCGCACGGGCATCATTGTGCGCGCCGGCTCCAGATCCGCGTCACGGCAGGGAGAGGCTTGTAGCGGCCATGCACGGTGACATGTTGCGGGCCTTCACTGCAAGCGCGGCGCACCAATTCGCTAAAGCGAGCCTTTGCATCCTGGAGAGGCCAGCTGTTCTTGACAGGGGTTGGCGGAGTTGATTGTGGTAATCTGGTCATACTGACTATATTATTTGGCTGGCGGACGCGTTTCAAGCAGGGCCCCGGCATTTTCTTTGGGGGAGCGTATTGTCACGGCTTGGATGTATGGGTTGGGCCCAGTGAGCGGGCGTTTCAAAACTGAGCGCTTTAATCTGATACTGGTGAGATAAGCTGCTCCAACGGAACGCGTAGCGCTCGGGCAAGACGCAAGAAAAGGTTGGGGTCCCCTTTGCGAGCGCCGCTTTCTAGGCCGGCAACGTAGCTTTGTGAAATTCCAACAGATTTTGCTAAGTCAGTTTGTGTCATGGCGCGCTTCATGCGCCAAAAAGAAAGTGGTGTTGCGGCGTCAATCAGCGCCGCGGTCTCTTGACTTGTGAGTGTCTCTATCTCGCCGCGCGCGACTGCGCGAGCTTCGGCTAGGGCCTGCGCAGCGTCAATGGCGTCGAGGAGCGCCTCGTAGTCACTCAGCGGCAAAATGGCCATTTTCTCGCCAGTTGGCGTTGTGATTGTTTGAATTTTATTCATTGCTTCCTCATTCGTAGATTTGTCCGCGCGGGGCTATTTTTGTGACCAGGATTTCTGTTTCGTCCTCAACAAAAATTATGCGGAAGTCTCCGTCCCTCAGGCGCTTTGCAGTGGAGCCGACGAGTTGGGTGACGTCACCGCCGCCCGTTTGTCTGTAGGGTTCAAGTTTAGCCATGAGCCGCTTGGCGACTGAGCGGTCTTTCCGAAGATCTGAGGCGGCGGCGCTTGTGTAGCGGATGTCTTTCATGGGCTATTTATCGCATATTGAGTTTTATTTATATCAAATTTAATCTCAATTTGCAATGTTGTGCTGATATAGTCGCCCATGGGACGTGAGTCTTAATGATATTGGGCGAGGTCATTTTAGTTGAGTGTCGAGTGTCGCTGATTTTATGTCAGTTCTTTAAAATCAGTGTCTGGCGTTAGTTAAAAAGTTTGATTTCCAGTGAATTTGCCGCGCCGCGCAATTCTTGATCCAGTGTCGCCAGCGGCAAGTTTTGGCGCTGTGCAAGTTCTAGGTAAGTTGCGTCATAGAGTGTGAGGGAGAAGCGCTCCGATAGGCTTAAGGTCGCTGTCCAAGCTTGCGCATCTGTTTCAAGGTCAATTGAAATAGGCATATCCCTCAGCTGCGCGAGAGCTTCATCGCGATAGCTGCGCGTGATCCTTTTGCGGCGAAGCGCCATTTGAAATGCGTTGGCGACTTCGAGGCGCCAGAGACTTGGGACGACAGCTCCAGCGCGTGCAACTTGCTCAAGGACGGCGTCTGTTTCTGGAGTTGTCTCGTCATCAAAATACCACGCCAGCGTCGTCGAGGCGTCGAGAACGAGGCTCATCTTCTGCCTTCGCTGATGAGGTCGCGAATTTTAAGCTCGCCAAGCGTCACGCCCTGTCTCATTTCGCGAATTCTTGCAGCGATCTTTTGGCCGCGTTCGGCGTCAAAGGGCGTTTTTGGGGGGACCAGGCGGGCGACAGCCTTGCCTCTTCGCGTGATCGTTACTTCCTCGCCGGCCTCAACCCAATCGAGGAGCCGGCCAAGCCTGCTCTTGGCCTCGAAGGCTCCGACTTCCTTCATAGCTTCACCTTAAACTAGACTATCAACTAGACTGATATATCCTCTGAGGCGCGTGTCGTCCAGGCATTTGGCCGTTTCACTGAGCGCGGTTTCGCTGGGCAGAGTTTGATTGGGCGGGGTTTGATTGGGGAAGTCAGAGTATTAACAGGTCGCTTCTCTACTCGAGAAGCAGCAAAAGTGCGTATTAAGGCCATGGCTGAGTTTTAATGGCTGAGTTTTAATTGCTTGCGAATGCCTTGATGGACAGGCGTGAATGGTA
>RFXM01000105.1 GCA_009921565.1 Methylocystaceae bacterium
GCACACAGTCTAATATGAATGTGAATGAGGTCATCGCCAATCGCGCAAATGAACAATTAGGCGCTGGCAAAGGCGTAAAATCGCCCGTACATCCAAATGATCATGTTAATTGCGGACAATCCTCAAATGATAGTTTTCCGACAGCTATTCACATTGCCGTCGCATTAGACATCACACATAAATTATTGCCCGCATTATTGCGCTTAGAGGCGGCGTTTAACCGTAAGTCTGGTGAATTTAATCACATTGTAAAAATTGGGCGCACGCATTTACAAGACGCCACGCCTGTCACGCTGGGGCAAGAATTTTCCGCCTATGCCGCTCAAGCAAAAAATGGTCTGCGGCGCATTCGTGAAACCCTGCCGGATCTTCTTGCTTTAGCGCAGGGCGGCACGGCGGTTGGCACAGGCGTTAATACCGCCAAAGGGTTTGATGTCGCTTTTGCTGAGAAAATCGCACAGCAAACGGCGCTTCCTTTTGTAACGGCTCCAAATAAATTTGAAGCGTTAGCGACGCATGATGCGATTACTTTTTCCCACGGCGCGATTAACGCATTCGCGACGGGGCTATATAAAATTGCCTGCGATATTCGTTTAATGGGCTGCGGTCCACGCGCTGGCTTAGCAGAATTGAGGCTGCCAGAAAATGAGCCTGGATCATCAATTATGCCAGGCAAGGTCAATCCTACGCAGGTTGAAGCCATTACCATGCTCTGCGCCAGAATTTTTGGCAATCAACAAACAATCAGTTTTTCCTCCTCTCAAGGGCACCTCGAACTCAATGTCATGAAGCCGGTAATTGCTTTCGCAATGCTTGAATCCATAGATTTATTAGCTTCTGGCGTTGATAGTTTTATTACGCGCTGCGTGAATGGCATTGAGGCGGATGAGGCGAATATCAAACGTTTTCTTGAGCGTTCTTTGATGTTGGTGACGGCGCTCGCGCCAAAAATCGGCTATGACGCCGCGTCAAAAATTGCGCGCGCGGCGCATAAAAATGGAACTAGTTTGAAGCAAGAAGCGCTGGCGTCGGGTAAAGTTACCGAAGCAGAGTTTGAAGCGATTGTGCGGCCTGAAAAAATGCTGGCGCCAAATGAATAATGCTTATGATCCTTTTAAAGGATCGCGTGTGAGAAGATCCGGCCTTCTTTCTTTGGTTATTTTATGCGCCTGCTCTTGGCGCCATTTTGCTATTTTTGCATGATTTCCTGAGGTGAGGATTTCTGGAATGTCATGACCTTCAAAGAGGCGCGGCCGCGTATAATGGGGATATTCAAGTAAGCCGGTTTCAAAACTTTCCTCAACGCCGGACGCCGCAGCGCCCATAACGCTGGGCAATAAGCGCACACATGCATCCATCAGCGCTAGCGCCGGAATTTCTCCCCCTGAGAGAATATAGTCGCCAATACAAATTTCTTCGAGTTGGCGGGCGGCGATAATGCGCTCGTCTACGCCTTCAAAGCGAGGGCAAATTATAATGACGCCTGAGGCTTGCGCTAAGTCACGCACGCGCGCTTGCGTTAGAGGCGCGCCCCTGGGCGACATCAAAAGACGGGGTCTTGCGTCATCTGGCGTTGTGAGTGAGTCAAGGGCGGCAGCAAGCACATCGACGCGCATTACCATGCCGGGTCCCCCGCCCATCGGCGCATCGTCCACAGTATGATGGCGTCCTAAACCATGATCGCGGATTTGTTTTGTTTCTAACGACCAGACGCCGCGCGTTAGCGCCTCGCCTGCCAAAGAACAGCCCAGCGGACCTGGAAAGATTTCAGGAAAGAGCGTTAAAACTGTCGCGCGCCACATGAAGGGATTATGGCATGGCGTTAGGAAAGGCGGCTAGTCCTCAGGCGAAGCTTGCGTTTCGATTGGCGGATTAATCACAAGATAGCCCGCGGTAAAATCAATGCAGGGAACGATAAGTTTGGTAAAGGGAAGAAAATATGTTTCCGCTTCACTCAAAGGTTTAATTTCAAGAATATCTCCAGCCCCGAAATTGCGCACGTCGCAGACATGTCCCAGCGTTTCGCCATTATCTGCAACGGCGCGCAAGCCAATCAAATCCGTACAGTAAAATTCATCTTCCCGAGCTGGTGGAAGATTAGCGCGCGAAAGATAAAGTTCCAGGCCGGTAAGGGCTTGTGCGCTCTCACGCGATGTAACGCCTGCAACGCGCGCCAGCAGCATGTCTTTGCCATGAGGATGGACGCTCAACAGTTCAAAGCTTTTTGCGCCTGTCTTGTCTGTAAGGACGCCATAGTTAGCGATTGACGTTGCATTTGAGGTGAAGCTTTGAAGCCGGATCTCACCGCGCACGCCATGTGGGGCGCCGAAGCGTCCTAACAACACAAGTTTATTGTTTTGCTGACTGGACATAAAAAACGCTGTCTGACGAAACCGTCAGACAGCTTCTTTAACAAAATTATTCTGCGCTGGCTTCGGCAGCTGGCTCAGCTGCGACTTCAGTGGCTTTTGCCGCTGCTTCTGCTGCAGCTGCAGCGCGTTCTTGCGCCTTCTTTTTCGGCTGGGCTTTTTCTGGATTGTTGCGCGCCGCGCGCTTTAATAAGCCCGCTGCGTCCAAAATACGAGCCACGCGATCGGTCGGCTGCGCGCCTTTTCCAAGCCATGCTTTAGCTTTTTCGGCTTCGAGCACAACGCGATCAGTTGCGTCTTTAGCTTTTAAAGGATCAAAAACGCCAATTTTCTCGATATAACGGCCATCGCGAGGACTGCGGGAATCCGCAACAACGATGCGATAAAAGGGCCGCTTCTTAGCGCCGCCGCGCGCCAGTCG
>RFXM01000106.1 GCA_009921565.1 Methylocystaceae bacterium
GTATCTTTCCATTAACCGGGTAATCCACACCCGCGCGATCCATTGGCTGCGCGCCACGATTTGCCTCCACCCGTCCCGTCCGCCCATCCGAGCAGGAAATTGGGAAGGTGAATTTTGGCGCGAAGGCGGGAGCGAGCGCGTAACTTCCGTGGCAAGCAACCGTGTCGTCTGAAACCTTAAACGAAAAAGTCGACATGTCTGGATTAGAGTTCCCAGAGCCGTTGAGCGAATGCCCGCGATAGGTAACGGCGACCGGGACCGACGTGCAGCCCGAGAGCAGGAACAAAACACAAAAAGACGCAGCAAGCTTTCGCATTAAATCTTCATGTGACGCCTTGGAGAACTTGTCAAAGATGAAAATTCTTTTTGGATAATAAATCATCACGATAAGCGACCCCAAGCTAGCTAAAGCGTTTTAGCGCAGGGGCTCTAAAATAAAATTAAAGTTTAATAAAAACAGTATTATGGGGGATAAATTATGGTGGGCGGCACAGGGATTGAACCTGTGACCCCTCCCGTGTGAAGGGAGTGCTCTCCCGCTGAGCTAGCCGCCCGACAATCCAACTGCTTCAAGTTCCTCTAGGAGACTGAGAACAATCACGTCAAGTTTTTAAGACCTTGACGCGGGGGCAAGTAGCCCGTGAGCCGCTTCCCAAAGCTCGTCAAAATGTGAGATCACCCGGTCGGGCCCGAGCGTCGTGATTGGCGCGTCCGTATAGCCAAAGTCGACAGCAATAACCGGCGCGCCAGCGTTTCTAGCTGTATCAATGTCAGTTTTAGAATCCCCAACCATAATAGCTCGCGCGGGGTCGCCCCCAGCGCTCTCAATGGTGAGATGAAACATTCGCGGGTCAGGCTTATGCACCTCAAAGGATCCACGCCCACAAATCGCTGAAAAATATTCTGCGGCAGAAAGTTTTTCTAAAAGAAGCCGCGCCAAGCCCTCGGGCTTATTCGTGCAGATCGCCAAAATAAAACCCGCATCTGTGAAGCGCTTTAAAGCGCCTTCTGCGCCAGGAAACAGCCGTGTTTCGTCCGCGATGTGACTTTCATAGTGAGCCAAGAATTCTTTAACGAGACGGTCTGCCTCTCGCACATCCAGCGGCGCGCCCGCCAAACTAAACCCACGCTCAATTAATGCGCGCGCGCCGGCGCCGACAAGATAACGCGCCGCCTCAAGACCAACGGGCGGCAAGCCTTCTCGCTGCAATAAAATATTTAACGTTGCGATCAAATCGCGCGCCGTATCCGCCAGCGTCCCGTCCAGATCAAACACAAGAATAGGAGCGAGACGCTTCATGCTGTGAACCCAAGCAGAAAGTGCAACACACAATTCAGCAGCATAGTGGATAGGCGCATTAAAGAGGCTCACTCGCGGCGTTGAGACGTGTAAACTGAAAAATGCGAATCGCGACAAGGAGCGACATTATGCGTCATACCCCCCTCTGGCGAAGAGGAACGAGAATTATTCTTCTCGCTTCTATCAGTCTCCTTGGTTTCTGCGAAATAGCGCGGGCTGGAAATTACGAATTTCTTGCAGCCCCGCAAACAGATCTCAATCGCGTCTTTCGCCTCGACAAGACTTCTGGCGAAGTTGGCGCCTGCCAGTATGGCTTGAAAGAAGGCTCCCCAACCGGCGTTACACTATGCTACCCGCCCGGAGATGGCGCGAGAGCGGGAAGTTCGAGCGAATATGCGCTTGTCGCCTCCCGTCACACGGGAGAGGGCGGCGTGTTTCGCGTCGATCTGCGCTCGGGCATGATGTCTATCTGCTTTGTGCTCAATGATAGCGCCGTCGTCTGCACGCCACAGGCCAAATAATTATGAGCAACCCCTCAGCCGACACGATGAAGCGCGAGGCGGCGCAGGCCGCACTTGGCGCCGTAGAACCAAACATGAAGCTTGGCTTAGGCACCGGATCAACAGCTGCACATTTTGTTGATCTGCTCGGCGCACGCGTGCAGGCAGGCTTAAAAGTAATTTGCGTGCCAACGTCTGAACGCACGCGCGAACAAGCCGCGGCGCTTGGCATTCCGCTGACAACATTAGACGAACTCCCCGAACTCGATCTTGTCGTTGACGGCGCAGATGAATTTGATGCTTCGCGACGCCTCATCAAGGGCGGCGGCGGCGCGCTACTGAGAGAAAAAATTGTCGCGGCCGCCTCAAAACGTATGTTCGTCATCACGGACGCGACAAAGGAAGTTAAAACGCTTGGCGCCTTTCCCCTACCCATCGAAGTTGATCGCTTTGGCGCGCAATCAACGCAGCTCCACATTGAGCGAACCGCGCGCGGACTGGGATTGATCGGGCCGATTATCCAACGCCGCAACAAGGATCAGACGCCCTACATCACTGATGGCGGGCATTATATTTATGACTGTAGTTTTGGCGCGATTGATGCGCCTGAATTACTCGCAGAGCGCCTTGCCGCCATTCCAGGCGTCGTTGAACACGGGCTTTTTATAGATCTCGCAACTGCCATCTTTGTTGCTGGGTCCCAGGGCGTCCGCATTCTGGGCAATGCCGCGTGAGCGAAATATTATTCGATACTGATTATGATCTTTTCGTTATTGGCGCGGGCTCCGGCGGCGTTCGCGCCGCGCGCATCGCGGCAAGCTACGGCGCAAAAGTCGCGATCGCTGAAGATTTTCGCATTGGCGGCACCTGCGTCATTCGCGGCTGCGTCCCAAAAAAACTTTATGTGCTTGCAAGCCGCTTCCACGATGAGTTTGAAGATGCGCGCGGCTTTGG
>RFXM01000107.1 GCA_009921565.1 Methylocystaceae bacterium
CTCTCCGCTTCAATCCGCCCCTTAACCGCTTCTTCTAGATCGGCTTCTGCGAGATCTGATAAATCCTCAATCTCAATAAGTCGGTTCTCTTCTCCAACATCCCGAAGACGACCAAGCGGGCCCGCCGTTCCTTCTATAATAACCGTCCGTAGCGGATCATGACGTAAAACAACATCGCGTAACGCTACGCCAAACGCATCAACGTCAAAATCACCCCGAATCCGAAAAGTAGCAGGCATATTGTAGCCAGCCGTCCCCCCCTCAATCCGGTCCAACGCCCACATCCGCGTCTGACCATAAGAGAGGACAACATCTTCTCCCTTCCGGCCAGAGCCGGGAATAATACTTGTGCGAACAGTCCTTGACCCAGTCGCTTGCAACTCAGCGTCGGTAAAGACGCTCAGCGTCTCAACTTGTGGACGCTCAAACAGCGCTCTTAGAGGAAGCTCTAACCCAAGCTCTTCCCTCACCCGCGCAACCAAACGCATCGCTAATAGAGAATGTCCGCCTAACACAAAGAAACTATCGTCCAGTCCAACGCGGCTCGCCCCCGTCAGCTCCGCATAAAGATCAGCAAGTAACTTCTGCGTCGATGTCTCAGGAGCCCGATAAGCCCCATCCCTAACAACCTCAGGAGCGGGAAGCGCTCTTACATCCAACTTCCCATTCGCCGTCAGTGGCAACCGATCAAGCACAACAAAGGCGCTCGGCACCATGCAATCCGGCAACGTCTTTAAAAGCGTCGCGCGGAGATCAGAGCTTGAGGGAAGCAATGAAGATGAGGAGGAGGAAGGAAGTGAAGGAGAGGATGATCCGGACGCGGATAAAGCAGATGACGCGTGTAACGATGAGAGAGCGTCAGATGCAAAAGATGACGCTTCTGAAAATGATACCGCCAACGTCGATGAAGAGGCAAAAGAAGAATTAGACGATAACAGCGATACGTCAGACCCAGCTTCTGCGTCTCCTAAACCCGCTTCACCACTCAGAAAAGACGTCGTGAGTAATGTTCCCCTAGGCGGCGCGCAATCTATACCCTCAGCAAATCCAACAGAGTGAGCACCCGCCTCTCGACCAACCAAATACGCAACAAGCCGCTTCTCCCCCGCAACCTCTCTTGCTTGAACGCTTACCTGCCCAACCCCCTCAATCTGCGACAGCGCGCTCTCAATCTCACCTAACTCAATCCTAAACCCTCTAATCTTTACCTGATGATCTGCGCGGCCAACATATTCAAGGTTCCCATCTTCTCTCCACCGCGCCAAATCCCCCGTGCGATACATCCGCGAACCCGCCCCGCCATAGGGCGCGCCACGCTCGCTAAATGGATTGGCAATAAAACGCTCCGATGTCAGTCGCCTGCTATGTAAAGTTCTCCGATTGAGCCGATAGGGACTGGATTGAAAGAACTGTCGAGAACGTAAATCTGCGTGTTGGATATCGGAGAGCCGATCGGGACCCATTGAGCAACTAAATCATTCTCATCAAATAATCTGGTTGCGGCAAATGTCGTTATCTCTGTTGGGCCATAGCCATTATAAATCGATAACTCTGGATAACGCGCTTGTAATTTTTTTATGGCTGCTGAAGAGACAATATCACCGCCTGTAAGAAGATGCTTTATTCCATCGAACAGGCTAGGATTATTCTCAACAGCAGCAGAGAAAAAACTTGCTGTCAACCACGCTGTTGTAACTGAGCTTCTATTCAAAAAGATACTTAAAGTCGTTAAATCCAGATTTCCTGATGGTGCTATGGCTATTTTAGCGCCATTAAGCAACGCGCCCCAAATCTCAAAAGTTGCTGCATCACCCCCTTCGGCTTGCCTGTTGTTCCTGATGTGTAGATGACATAGGCGAGATTTTGGGGCGTGAGCGCGCGTACGCGTTCATGATCCGAGATTGGCGTGTTTAAGAGCGTTGCGAGTTCGGCTTGAACGATCCCGTCATCAAGAAGCAGCCCAGCTGGCAGCAATGGCGCTGTTGATGTATCACCTGACAAACGATCATAAATCTCTCTTGCCGTAATCAAACACTTGGCGTTACTATCCGCGAGCATGAAGTGAAGGCGCTCAACAGGATAATCCGGATCAAGCGGCAGATATGCAGCGCCGCTTTTAAGAACGCCCAAGAGCGAGACAACCATCTCAATAGAGCGATCCAAGCCAATCGCAACGATATCCTCAGGTCCAATCTCCTGTGAGATCAGATATCGCGCTAACTGATTGGCTCTCGCGTCAAGCTCCCGATAGCTAACCTCCTCTTCCCCGAATATAAGCGCAATCGCGTCAGGGCTCTTCTCAACCTGAGCCGCAAATAACTCAGGGAGCGTCGTATTGGGGATATCTCTCTGCGTATCATTAAACGTAGAGACGACTTGTGTGCGTTCTTGCGCGCTTATAAGCGGGATCGCCCCAATAGAGCGCTGCTCATCCACTACTGCGCCAGCTAACAGCCGCGTGAACTGTTCACACCAGGAGCAAACCGTCCGCTCAGAGAACAGTGACGCATCATACTCAAAGGCGCCCTCAAGAGACCCGTCTGACTTACGTCCCAGAGACAGCGTCACATCAAACTTCGCCGTCGGTAATTGAACGTCCAGTCCCTCTAATGTCGTCTCACCTAGGTTAAATTGCAGTTCTCCCTGATCCAGCCACGCAAACATCGCCTGAAAAATCGGCGTATACGACAGCGACCGCTCAACAGCTAAATCCTCAACAAGACGATCAAACGGCGCATCCTGATGACT
>RFXM01000108.1 GCA_009921565.1 Methylocystaceae bacterium
TGGATCACAAGCAACAGAACTGGACGCCGCCCCTCTCCCCGCTCAACCCACGCCCCAACAACCATCCGGCCGTTCTCTGGCGCAAGCCGGCCAGGCAAATCTCTTAGCAGCGCAATAATCTTCTCTTCGCCCGCTTCCTGCGACAGACCAGAGACATCCAATTGCTCCAACGACACACTCTCACCCAGCGGCTCAAGCCAGAGAGAAGATCGCGAAGACGTAATCCTATCCAACACACGCGCCGTATCGACTCTTACACGCTCTTGCGAGTTAAGAGAGGCGAGAGAGCCGCGCGCTTGAGAAGCGTCCGCATCAAAACCATCATGAGCGCTCTCATCTTCACTCCGCACAACACGCAACCGCAGCGCGTCATGATGCGCCATCAAGCGATACAGCGCCTCTTCAACACGCTCTCGCGTCGCGCCAATAGGAGCCTCAACCGCAACAGCCTGATGAAAACGATCAAGCGGTCCGCCCACACTTAAAAACTGCCGTTCAATCGGCGTCGCGGCAATAAACCCAGCTGCCGGAGCCGCAACCGTAACCGTCTCGCCCTCAAAACGCGACAGGCTCGCAGCTAACATCCCAACAATCGGACGAGCAAAAATATCCTTAACGCTCAGCGAATATCCCGCCTGACGCACACGGCTCACAAGTCTAATCGCAGTAATACTGTCGCCGCCTAACGCAAAGAAGCTATCATCCAACCCAACGCGACTGGCTCCCGTCAGCTCCGCATAAAGGTCACACAACAAAACTTCCGTCGGCGTTACAGGCGCGCGATACGCCCCCTCCCCAACAACCTCAGGATCAGGAAGCGCCCTCACGTCCAGCTTCCCATTCGCCGTCAGTGGAAGCTTCTCAAGCACAACAAAGCTGCTTGGAACCATATAATCTGGAAGCGTCCGCAATAACGCCGCGCGCAACTCGGAACTTGAAGGAAGCGATATAGATAAGGCGGACGATGAGGCAGATGCGGCAGAAGAAGAGACTAAAGATGAGATAGACGTAGACGCCCCATCCTCCAAGCCTACTTCACTCACAAGAGAAGACGTAGAGAACGATGTTCCCGTAGATGCTGCGTTGCGAGCAACCAAATACGCAACTAAACGCTTCTCGCCCGCAACCTCTCTAACCTGAACGCTAACCTGACCAACGCCATCTATCTGCGATAGCGCGCTCTCAATCTCACCTAACTCAATCCTAAACCCGCGAATCTTTACCTGATGATCCGCCCGTCCAACATATTCAAGGTTCCCATCCGCACGCCACCGCGCCAAATCTCCCGTGCGATACATCCGCGAACCAGCCCCGCCAAAGGCCGCGCCACACTCGCTAAAGGGATTGGCGATAAAACGCTCCGATGTCAGGCCAGGTCTGCCCAAATATCCGCGCGCCAATCCCGCGCCCGCAATGTAAAGTTCTCCTATGGAGCCAATCGGTAAAGGATTAAGAGATGGGTCGAGGATGTAGATCTGAGTGTTGGCGATCGGGGTGCCGATCGGTGGCGCTAAACCATCAATAGCTTCTTCTGAGATAATACAGGTAACAGCCTGCACCGTTGTTTCCGTCGGACCATATAAATTCACAATCCGCTCAGCGCCACAGCTTATAAGAGCCCGTATATGCTCTTTAGATACGGCCTCGCCGCCAAAGTATATTCTCTTATTTTTGAATGCTACCTGATCAAACAAGGAAAGTAGACTTGGTGGTATCTGAATATCAGTAATATTCTTGTTTTCTACTAATCTTGCAATTAAACCGGCGTCCTTTACTTCTTGACTATTCGCAACGACAATCGCTCCACCTCCTACAAGAGGTGAGAATACCTCCCATATAGAAGCATCGAAGTTAATAGATGTCCGGGCAAGCATACGTGTCTTTATAGAGACATGATATATTGCTGCCATCCATTCAACTAGCTGAGTAATACTCTCATTACTAACGCCCACCCCCTTCGGCTTCCCAGTTGTTCCTGATGTGTAGATGACATAGGCGAGGTTATCTGGGGTGAGCGATTGAACGCGCTCATTGTCTGAGATTGACGCGCTAGAGAGCGTTGCGAGTTCTGTTTGAATAATCTCGTCATCTAGCAATAGCGCGCCGGGGAACGCGTCTGCGCCAAAGTCAACAGATGACGAGAAGACTGACGACCTCACATCAGCGCCCTGATGCGGCGCGCCATCAATTGAGTTCTGACCTAACTCACTCAACAGCCGCTCATAAATCACGCTTGTTGTAATCAGACACTTGGCGTTGCTGTCCGCGAGCATAAAGTTAAGGCGCTCAACTGGATATTCCGGATCAAGCGGCAGATACGCAGCGCCACTCTTGAGAACGCCGAGCAGGGATACAACCATCTCAATTGATCGATCGAGTGCGATCGCGACGATATCTTCAGGACCAATATTTTCTGCGATCAGATAGCGCGCAAGCTGATTGGCTCTCGCGTCAAGCTCTCGGTAACTAACCTCCGCATCCCCGAATAGGAGCGCGATCGCATCCGGGCTCTTCTCAACCTGAGCGGCAAATAACTCCGGAAGCGTTGTTGTGGGGATATCCTTCTGCGTGTCGTTAAACGTAGAGACGACTTGTGCGCGTTCTTCTTGTTCAAGAAGCGCGATCTCGCCAATATAAGTCCCCGCCGATGACTG
>RFXM01000109.1 GCA_009921565.1 Methylocystaceae bacterium
AGTGACAAGGGAAAGAGAGCGCATGGCGAGAATCATGCGCAGAATCATGAACAGATTGAATATCTGTAAAGCCGATTCCATAGATCAGCAGCGCGCCTAGGAGAAAGGCAAGACTGGCGGCTTTTAACGTTTCAATCTGAGCAGCTTGTATCTTCTTCGTTTTTGCAGCCGTTAAACTGAAGCGCATAGCCATCTCCCCTCCGCCCGAACGGCGACTTAGTTAAATCACAAAAGAACCCAGCCTTCATCGCGGCGACAGGTTACTAATAATTAAAGTGTCTTTTCACAGCTTTCGATAAAAGTTTCAAGTCACAATCCATCCCTGACTCTCGCTTGAAACATGAAGCCTCTGAGGCGGCAAGATTTTCTGCGTTCCAGAAAGGTCACTGAAAATAGTTGTATTAACTGCCTACAAGAGAGAGAGAGAGAGCCAGGCCTTGATAAGATGAGTTATTTTTGAAGGCGCAGAGCGGGCTGAGACTTTGAGATATTGCTGCAGAGCAACAGGATCCTAGAAAGCGGGTCAGACCCACACAACTCGTTCCAAACGCGGAGTTATAGATGAATTTTTTCATCCATAACCAACTATCTTAATTTTATAAAAATGGCTTTGGGCGCGAATGACGAGAGCATATGGGTGATAATAAGATGAATAAAGCCAGCCTGACTTGACCTAAAATTTATTAAAGGGTTTAGTCGCTTAAAATAAATTTATCTGTGTTTAAACCATCATCTGATTAAGCGGGATCGACTGGAATTGAACACGGACTAGAATCGTAAACGGAGGTATTCCGATGAGCACTGCTGCAGAACGCGCTGAGCAGCTAGCCTTAGTTTCCCGGCTCAAAACTGTCTATCCCGAAGTGCCAGAATGGCCGACGCCTGATGAGGTAACCCACAGTCATTGGCTCGCCTATATGAAAACGCCGCATGATGTTGGCGGGGAGTTAGACTACCCTCACCCATATGAGAATAAAGAAGAAGAGCAATGGGAGCTTATGACCTATGTGCTGTGTGAAGTTCTTGCGTGGCGCGGGATCTGGGTCACAGAGGAGCGACGACGGATCGGCAATGTCGATGTTGGTCGATCCATTTATCTCGGCCTGCCCTATTATGCCCGCTGGCTATGGTCTGTCGGAAGGATTTTGATCGAGAAGAAACATATCGATTGGGCTGAGCTGACCGATCGGCTAGCAGAGGTGAAAAGCCGCTATCCCGGACCGCTCAACGGGCGCCGTCCCGATGCTAGGCCTAAATTTGCAGGCGACGGTAAAGGCGTAAAACGCAACCAATTCCACATCAAGGCTGTCGGCCTTGGCGATCCGCCCGTCTTCGCTGGAACAGCCGATCCAGCAAAATTTAAACTTGGGGACCGCGTGCGCGTGCGTGACTTGCCCGCGATGTTCTACACAAGAACACCAGAATATGTGCGCGGAGCTGAGGGCATCATAGCTGAGGTCGCCTATGAGAGCCCGGCGCCTGAAGATGAAACCTGGGACCGGGAGGACGCAAAGTCAGAATGGTTCTACATTGTCCGCTTTCGTCAATCCGATTTATGGGACAACTACACGGGACCAAACACCGACACGTTGCAAACAGAGCTGCCGGAACGCTGGCTGGAGGCCATAAATGTCTAATTCTGATCACGATCATGATCATTCGCATAAGCCAATGGTTGATGAGATTACTGATTTTGAAGTTCTAGAAATCGCATTGCGTGAATTATGCATCGAGAAAGGCCTGTTCACGGCTCAGGAACATCGTATATTCACTGAATATGCAGAGCAAATTGGTCCTACGCCCGCTGCGCGATTAGTTGCAAAAGCTTGGCTCGACCCAGAGTTTAAAAAACTCGCGCTTACTGACGCTATAAAGGCCAGCAAAGAAGTAGGCGTAGACTGGCTTCATCCGACTGGATTTGGCGCGCCAAGTGATTTTATGGCTTTCAAAATTCTCGAGGATACACCGACCTTACACCATGTGATCGTCTGCGCTCTGTGTTCTTGCTATCCTCGCCCAATCCTTGGAAATTCTCCAGAGTGGTATCGCACGCCAAATTATCGGCGACGCATTGTGCGCTGGCCACGCCAAGTTCTATCTGAATTTGGTTTGCAACTGCCTGAAGGCGTGGAAGTGAGAGTTGAAGATTCTAATCAAAAGCATCGCTTCATGGTGATGCCGCTGCGACCAGCCGGCACAGAGGGCTGGACGGAAGATCAACTCGCCGAGATCCTGACGCGCGATTGCCTCATCGGCGTCGCCCTACCAAAACCTGGCGTGACCAATAATGTTACGCCTCTTATTCGCGAAGCAGTACGACCAGTAACAGCATGAAAAAAAATGGCCCGCCCGACTCCTTCGGGGTTTTAAATGATATCGTGGAACGCGATCAAACTTGGCCGATCATGACGGCGCGTTATGGGGTAGAAAATCCCCTACCGCCCTGGAAAACGAGCTTGGATGGAGTGTGCGACGCCCTCGATCAAGGCTGTAGCGCTAAGCAGCCGCTCACATTTAAGGAGCGTCGTGACGAGGAAGATGAGCTTTCAGCCTCGCACTATAAAAACCTGCCCTACCCAGAAAACCAGCTTGTCGCGCTCGCCCACTCCCTATTGAAGCGAGGCGTCATTAGCGAAACG
>RFXM01000110.1 GCA_009921565.1 Methylocystaceae bacterium
ATGCCGCGCATAAATTCAACATGCGCGCCATTTTCCTGACGCGTGCGGTCGCCAATCCACAGCATGTGGCCTGAGGTTGCATAATAGTCGCCCGACGTAGAGTCGATGCGCGTGAGCGCTTGCTCGTAGCAGAGCAGCAGCGCCTCATGTGAGGTATAAAATTCTGTTTGACGCAGTTCAGGGTGATGCTCGGGATCAAGGCCAATCGCGCGCATGAAGCCCAACGTCTCGGTAATCTGGTCGGCGAGTTTTTGGTAGCGCTCAGACTGCGGGCTATTCTTCACAAAGCCCAGCATCCAGCGATGCGCATTTTCAAGATTGGCAAAGCCGCCCGCTGCGAAGGCGCGGATAAGATTGAGCGTCGCCGCTGACTGGCGATAGGCTAGGAGTTGCCTTTGTGGGTCGGGCTCCCTTCCCGTTACCGTGAAATCAATGTCATTAATAATATCGCCGCGATAACTTGGCAGTTCGACGCCGTCTTTTTTCTCAAAGGGCGCGGAGCGAGGCTTAGCGAATTGCCCGGCGATGCGGCCAAGTTTTACAACAGGCGAGCCAGCGGCAAAGGTCATCACCACTGACATTTGCAAAAAGACGCGAAAGAAATCGCGAATATTGTCGGCGGAGTGTTCGTTGAAACTCTCAGCGCAGTCGCCGCCCTGCAGCAGAAACGCCCGGCCAGCTGCAACTTCGGCAAGCTGACGTTTTAAATTGCGGGCCTCTCCGGCAAAAACGAGGGGCGGAAAGCCTGCAAGCTGATTTTCCACCTCAGCCAAGGCTTCCGAATCCCGATAGACTGGCGTCTGCTCAATCGGCAAGCTTCTCCAGCTGTTTGGCGCCCAGCTTTTCACGTCGTTCAACTCCGAAAATCCCAGCCTTTTCAGGCAAATAGAGGGCCCTGCGGGGGCAGGGGTTCTGGGGCTTATAGGCGAAAATCTCGCCAAAAGCGACCCACTACCGCGTGTTCAGACGATTTGTCGCCTGATCCTCTTGCCATAGGGTTAAGTGGGTTGGCCCAATATTTATGATCAGGAGTTGAAAATTCTCGCGCAGGGATGCTGCAAATTAGTCTTTGTAGCCGGCCTTGGCGAAGGAGTAGTTGAAAAGCTATAAGCGCGACGTGCGTTCAGGGCACGCAGCCAGCCTCGGGAGCTCATGCCCTTTTTACTTTCTCAACTTATTGAAGCCTTTAGGTGGATGGGCGCGCTTGCCGTCGTTGGACTGCACGCGACCAATCTCTTTCTCAATCAGGCCGACATCATGAGCGCGTCTCACGCCGCGCCAGTTTATCTCTGGTGGTTCCTGACAGGTTTTGAGAGCGGTCACCAGGCAGTCGTCGGATTTTTTGTTCTCTCCGGCTACCTCGTTGGCGGCGCGGTTTTGTCCCGAATGCGCGAGCCTAAACCCTTTCTAAGTGACTATTACCTTCACCGCTTCACGCGCGTCTATGTTGTTTTGATCCCAACCTTACTGCTGACGCTGCTTCTCGATTTTTTAGGCCGCCACTTATTTACCTCAAGCGAAATTTATAAGGGCGCAATGTTTGAGGGGCATTTTACCTCAAGCTTGCTCTTCGCAAGCGTGCTTAATTTGCAGGGAATTTATTTTGAATTTTTTGGCACGAATGGCCCGCTCTGGTCGCTTGCGTGCGAATTTTGGTATTACATTACTTTTCCGCTTCTGCTTATCTTATTTGCGAAAAATTATTCGACGCAATTTCGGGGTGTGGCGTTTATTGCCGGGCTTTTGCTTTTTATCTTTTTGGTGACGCCAGAAAGCTGGTTTGGCTTTGGATTTATGCTGTGGGCTATGGGCGCCTTCGCCACTTTGGCGCCGCGTCCGCTGCTGCGCTCCCGGCTCCTGTCGTTTATGCTTCTTGTGAGTGTTTTTATTTTAATTCGCTTACTTGTACGCGGACCCGCTGTTGAGGCCTACCCACTGATCTCAAGCGGCGCCGATCTCCTTGCCGCTGGCGCCTTTGTTAATCTCCTACTGGCCTTTCGCGATGGACCGAGTGAGGGATTTACAATTTTAAAATCAGATTGGCATAAACTATTGGCTGATTTTTCATTCTCACTTTATGCAGTGCATATGCCGCTCCTTATTTTTATGCGTGCGGCTGCAGATCAATTTTTTGGCGCGAATTGGGTATTGCAACTGGCTGAGTTTCAAAATTATGTTTTAGCGATGGGCGTTATTTGTCTGACTATTCTCAGCGCCTTTTTATTCTCGCGCGTGACGGAAGCCAGGACGGCGCAGCTACGCAGAAGACTGCGCGAGATCATGGCTTAATCTACAAAATATCTAAGCAAGGAATTGAAGTTTTTTAAATTTTGCGATGGCGGCGGGCAGGTTGGCGCATCGTAACAAGCTCTTCGGCAAGTGTTGGGTGGACCGCCATTGTGGCGTCAAAGTCTTCCTTTTTTGCGCCCATTTGCAGGGGGATCGCCAGCAGCTGGACCATTTCGCCAGCTTCCGGTCCACAAATATGGGCGCCAATAATCCGCTGACTGTCCGCCTCGACGATAAGCTTCATGTAGACTTTCTCGGATCGGCCTGAGAGCGTCGCGCGCATTGGACGAAACTG
>RFXM01000012.1 GCA_009921565.1 Methylocystaceae bacterium
TCCAGTTATTCCGAAGTTCGTTGCAGGCGATATGCCTTAATCCGAACGCGTAATAGCTAAATATAAGAACCGGCCAGATAACCTCTGGCCGGTTTTTTATTTCTTCTTCTGATGCTTTCTACCTTTCATGCGTTTACTGACTTCTAGCCCGGCGATTTCCACAACATGGCGTAAGTTCAAAAAGGCTTTTATTTCCTTGTAATTCTTTTCCGCCGTCTTTTTATGTAAAACTTGCATTACGCGTTAGTGCGTCTATTCGACGCAAAATTTACGTGGGCTTTTTCTGGCGTTAAGCCTATGTTTTGAAGAGCTCAGAACAAATATAGATTTTGAGCATGGCCGCACAAAAGGTCTTACTGATTAACTAAAATAAGAAACACGTTTAACGGGGTTGAAATGAGTAAAATGCGCATCGCTCTGGCGGCGGCTATAAGTTTATTTTTAACGCTTTCCACGGCGCCAGTCGCCTTTGCGGAGGGCGGAGCAGGTCCTGAAGCGATGTCGATGGGTAATATGTGTATGGTCATGTTTGGTTATGACATGATCCACATCACCGCCTATCAGCCTGGTAAATCGCGCAGTGAATATTGTGAGGAAATTCCCTCAACAGGCAAAACAATTTTCTCCTTCGATATTGAGAATCCGTCTTATCGAGATTTGCCAATTGAAGTTCGCTTTGTCCGTGATCCATTAACGCCAATTTCCTCTGGTACGGATCTCGAGTCGATCACGGAATTTCATGTGCCCGCTAAAAAATATTCTAAAGGGACTTTTTCTCT
The DNA here is from genome assembly GCA_009921565.1 of Methylocystaceae bacterium. GTDB lineage: Bacteria > Pseudomonadota > Alphaproteobacteria > Rhizobiales > Beijerinckiaceae > Methylocystis. The sequence goes on from RFXM01000012.1 coordinate 780, forward strand.
TGAGCACGAGTTTAAAGCCAATGGCCATTACATTGGTCTCGTGACGGTGACGCGTCCTGATGGTAAGCAAGAAATGTCTCAATATAAATTCATGGTTGGAGAGACGCTTTGGGCGTGGGTCCCGCAAATTGCCGGCACGATTTTAATTGCTGGGTGTGTTTTTGTTTATTTTAAGCACTCAAATACAACGCCCAAGAAAGATAAGGCGCAGACATCAATCTAAGTAAATCAACAGTCGATTTTTCGCGATAGTTTTACCAATGATGCGTTTTAAGGACGAAGGTAGATAAAATGAAAAACTCTTTCCTCAACAGTAACCATAAAATATTCAGATCGATCCTTTTCTTCGTAGCGATTGCGCCTTGGACAGTCTGTGCTCCTGCATTTGCGCACTCATTTCTTGTTGAAGCAACGCCCTCATCAAAGGATCACGTCGCCGCTTCTCCGAAATTTGTGAAACTAAGATTTGGTGGGGGCGTTGAGCCAGCTTACTCGAAGCTCACGATTGAAGGTCCCGATGGCAAGACGCTAGCAGAGGGAGCAATTGGCGTGCCGGAAAAGGATCGTGAGCTCTCTGTGAATGCCCCAGAATTATCGCCTGGAAAATATACCGTACGTTATCGGGTCCTTTCCAAGGATGGGCACATAGTTGAAGGCAATTATGAATTTACTGTCGATCCAAAATAGCAAAAACTCATCTATTTCTTTATCTGTGTGGCGTTTCTATCTCCCCGGATTGAGGCTACTGAGTTCTTTAGCGGTCGCTTTCTTATAATTAGCTGGAATTTGAGTATTACTTAGGCAAGATAAGAATGTATCTTTCTCTAGCGACAATCCGTTTTTTTGAAAGCTTGCCGTCAGCATTTGCGGTCGGCTTGTTAATTTTGCCGCTCCTGATTGGTGAAGAGAGTGCAAGATTTAAAACTACTATTGCCTGTCTTGCAATTATTCGAGCTTTACTTGGATTTCTTCTCCTCTACCTCATTTTACGACAGATCATACCTGCAGATCGCGGCATAAGTTTTGGCCAGCTTGTTGAATTTACGCTGAGCACCACAGTTGGCTGGGCTTGGATTGCAAGCCAATTACTGGCTTTTCTCTTCGCCGGACTAACGCTCTTGCGTTTAGTAAAGTCTTCGCGTTTTTTGGATTTAGCGACACTCATCAGTGGGCTTTTACTGCTGGCGGTCGTCGCAGTAACAGGCCATGCAATTGATGACGGTTTGCCGAAGTGGACGCAGCTGAGTTTCTTCTTGCACACAACTGCAGGCTTGAGCTGGCTTGGCGGATTATTGGGGCTGGTTTGGTGGATGTTTACAGCGCACGCTAAACCCCCCGAACTTGCAGCGCAGCTTGCTGAAAAATGGTCAATGGTCGCAAAGATCTCGATGATCGTTGTTGCAACAAGCGGTATTTTAATCGCCTGGGAAAATGTCGGCAGCATTCCCAATATGCTTGCAACGCCTTATGGTCGCCTGCTTACGCTTAAACTGCTATTTCTGTGCGGGGCTTTGCTTTGTGCTTTATTGATTGTTCGCTACATGCGTTCGCGTCAATCGGGCGCATTCAATGTTTCTTATGTCGGGAAGATCGGACTCATTGAGGCAGGGTTTGCTCTCAGCCTATTGGCTATTGCGAGTTACATTGCCGTTATTACGCCAGCTTCGCATGAAAACGATATCTATTGGCCTTTACCATTTCGACTATCTTACATAGCAACTTGGGGGCAAAATCCTATTTTCCCATCTGCCATTTGGTGGTGGGCGATTGCGGGGATTGTTTTACTCTTAGGGGCGCTTTTGACCTGGGTGACGCCTGCAGCGCGCAAGCAACGCCTTTATGTCACGCCGGCTATCGCTAGCGCAGCGCTTCTTTGTATCGCGGTCTCATTTTCTACCGAGGCTTATACAGATACTTACAACGATCCAACGCAAGACTTCACTGCAGAGTCGGTCGCGCGGGGCATGGAAGCGTTTCAAGCTAATTGCGTCGCGTGTCATGGTCCCATGGGCGAGGGCAATGGGGCGCTATCAAAGGATTTAAAGAATGCTCAAGGCGTCGCGGTGTCGCCAGCGGATTTAACCGCTCCGCATGTTGGGACGCACACTATTGGCGACATATTTCACTGGCTGACTTTTGGTCAAGGCGGCGTTATGCCGAGTTTCAGTCATGTATTGGACGTCGATGACCGTTGGGATATGATCAACTATCTCTTGGTCCTGTCGAGCACCAATAGATCTCGCTTTATTGGTCCGGCAGCGATGATCCAGTGGCTTATTGCCCCTGATTTTGCATTGGTTGATCCAGAAGATAAGCTTACGACCTTCTTCAAATTACGCGGTAAGCCGACATTGCTTTCATTTGCGCGCTGTTTAACAGCAGAGGACGGGCATTCAGAATTAGCCTCGAGCCTTCAGCAAGCCAATGATGCCGCGAAGAAGGCAAACATTCAACATGTTACTGTTTTTAACGGGGCCTGTCCGCAAAGCGCAAAAGCGCTTGAGGCTTTGCATCCTAGGGCTGTTGAACGAGCTTATTCGGTAATGAATCGCTATCCCAATGTGCCCTATACCGATGAGATTGATGAAGCGCATTTCTTAATTGATCGCTCTGGCTATATTCGCGCTAGGTATAAACATTTTACATCTGAGGAGAATAATGTCGTCCAACTTACCACACAGGCTGCGATATTGGCGCAAGAGCCCTTAGTTGAAATAAATCTGCACTCACATTGAATTTAGTCGACCAGGCAAAAGTAATCTGCCTTCGCGCTTTAGGGAGAAACAATATGATGAAGCGGCGTAGTTTTTTTACCTCAGGAGCGCTTTTGGCCTTTGGCGCGAGTTTAGCTTTTTTTTCAACTGACCTTGCCTCGCTTGCCCATGAATATGAAGTCGGGAAAATTAAGGTCCAACATCCCTGGCTCCGAGCGCCACAGGATGGTGACACTAAGGCGCAATTTTATGCGGTGATTGAAAATAATGGAGATGCGCCAGATCGATTGATCAGCGTAAAATCAGAAAAATTTGGCAAGTCGGCGATCCTGGCTGATGGAAAGTCAGAGGGCTCTTTGACAATCTCGCCAAAACAGAAAATTACACTGGCTCCTGGAGCGGGCTATGTTGACCTGTTGGATATAAAGAAACATCTCGAGGTAGGCTGGGGTTTGGAGATGACGCTTGTCTTTGAAAAGGCGGGCGAAGTGACGATTGACGCTGCAATTGACGCCCCAGATGCGAAACATGCCCATGATGCAGAGGCGATGGAGCGTTGGGAAAAAGCGCATGGGAAAGATAATTCTGGACCAAAGCCAGACGCCCACCAGGGGCATGAAGGTCATATGATGCACCATCATGATGGAATGTAAAAGCTCCAACGAGCTGATGAGAACGGGATACGGGGTGTCTTTAAAACCCTGATCCCTGTTGTTCAGGGGTAAGACTAACCAATCCTGAGGCCGTTTTCATTTGGCACAAAAAAAGCGCGCCACAAGGCGCGCGTTTTTTTATCGCTCTAAAGAAAGAGGATTAACGGTCGAAGGTTACTAAGCGGCCGCTGAAGGATCCACTATCTACGACCTCTGTAGGCTTCACTGTCTTTTCAACGGGCATGGCGAAGCCGAGAATGAAGGCGGAAATGGCCATGGCGGCAATAAGGAAGATCGATACGCGGAACTGACGACGCGCTGAATCGCGGTCAAAACTATGGACGAATACTGGTTCAGCCTGATCTTCGAACTTATCAACGAGCGACATTTTTTGATCCTTTATGAATTAACCCGCTTATTAGGGGGCCGCCGCTAGCCTTGCCGCACTGTTAAGGGGCGCCAAAACGCTCTGCTACAACTGGAAAACGCAGCTCACGTAAAAAGGTTGCATGTCAGATAAAAAATTTTTTAAAGATTCTTTAAGACTTGTGATTGCGGCTCGTGGCCCTGATGATTGGGCTGCTAAAAGCTAGAGCTAAGCCTTTTCCTGACAAATCATTTTCGGCGGCTGATCTGTTTTGGCTAAATTTCTTGCAGTGCGACATCTGTCTGAACTTGTTCAAAACCAGGTTTTTAGGTTGATTGAACGCTGCTGCAACATTAATCTCGACTGGTAATAAGTGCGCCGCAAAAGCTTGCTCTCGCTCGGCTCGACTTGTCTGTGTGGCTTGCGGGGCGTCTTTCTTAACTTTTTCTTCTGGCCCAAATCACAGTGAAGGCTATCGACATGTCGTTCCTCGCCCAGGCTCTTTCACGCGTTAAGCCTTCAGCAACCATTGCCGTTACTCAAAAGGCGCGGGATTTAAAGGCGCAGGGACGGGAAGTTGTCAGCCTATCCGTCGGAGAGCCAGATTTTGATACCCCAGAACATATACGGCATGCCGCTAAGCTCGCCATCGATCGCGGCGAGACGCGTTACACCCCTGTCTTGGGCATTCCGGAATTACGCGAGGCAGTCGCAAAAAAATTCCAGCGAGAAAATGGCCTAGCTTATAAATCCTCAGATACTATCGTAGCTACGGGAGGAAAGCATATTCTTTTCAATGCATTCCTTGCTACACTTAATCCCGGAGATGAGGTTATTGTTACGGCGCCCTATTGGGTAAGTTATCCAGAAATGGTTGCGATATGCGGTGGAACTACCGTTTTTGTGCATACAAAAATGGAAGATGGGTTCAAGCTTCAGCCTGAGGCTCTAGAACGCGTTATTACGCCTAAGACAAAATGGCTTGTTTTAAATTCTCCGTCTAATCCCTCTGGCGCAGCTTACAGCTATGAAGAGATGAGGAAGGTGACAGATGTCTTGCTTCGCCATCCACAAGTTCATGTGTTGACAGACGATATCTATGAGCATCTCGTTTATGGAGATTTTAAATTTGTAACGCCCGCTCAGGTCGAGCCTGGATTAATTGATCGAACCTTAACTATGAATGGCGTTTCAAAGGCCTATGCCATGACGGGATGGCGTATTGGCTATGCGGCCGGGCCGAGCGCGCTTATTAAAGCCATGGATCTTCTTCAAGGACAGCAGACTTCCGGCGCCTGTTCGATTGCCCAATGGGCGGCGGTCGAAGCGCTCAATGGCCCTCAGGAACATTTAGCGACTTTTCGGAAAGCCTTCCAGGAAAGACGCGACCTTGTCGTTTCAATGCTTAATCAGGCTAAATTTCTCAAATGTCCAATGCCAGAGGGCGCCTTTTATGTTTTCCCGTCTTGCGCAGAAGCGATTGGACGTAAAACACCTCAAGGAAAGATCATTGAAAATGATACGGATTTCGTAACGGCTTTACTTGAAGCAGAAGGCGTTGCTGTTGTTCAAGGGTCTGCTTTTGGGACAGGCCCTAACTTTAGGGTTTCCTACGCCGCTTCAGCTTTGGTCTTGGAGCAGGCCTGCCATAAGATCCAGTCTTTTTGCGCTAGTCTAATCTGACGGAGCCCGACTTGCGGCAGGCCTGTCGCGCACTACTTCTCTCATACGCGGCTACTAGTTAGCGGCGAGCTTAAGGCTGTGAGAAACATGACACTTATTTTGCTGTTTATGCTTGCCGTTCTCAGTGGGATTATCATTTTCATTTCCCTCAAATCCGACAAGTTCCATGTAGCGCGTTCGGTGATCGTCGAGTGCGGGCCGGAGATCGTCTATCCCTTCATCAATGATTTTCATAAATGGCGGGACTGGTCGCCTCTCGCGACACCCTCTGCAAACGCCTCAACCGAGTTCGATGGATCGCCGTTGGGTGCTGGGGCTATTTATCAGTGGGCTGATGACGCTCGACTTGGTGCGGGCAAAATGAAAATTATTGAAAGTAGCCAAAATGAGCGCGTTATCATAAAGAGACACATTAAGAAGCCGCTCGAAGTAATTGATGATATTAGCTTTAATCTTACAGAAGCTGGCGCTCAAACAGAAATTATTTGGGAGGTTAACCGTCGGTTGGACTTTATTGGTAAAGCCGCAAACCTTCTTAAAAGTCTCGAAAACCGCACAGGCTCCGATCTTGAGGAGGGGTTAAAGAGACTTAAAATTGCCGTCGAAAAATTAGCTTAATCCACCCTATCATATAACTAATACTCAAAGAGCGGCGCAGGAATCTGCACCGCTCTTCACTCTGGCTATTTAGGCGGCGGTGTTGAGCATTTCTTCAACATGCTCCCAATTGACCAGATGTTCTAGGAAGGTTTTAAGGTAGTCCGCACGGCGATTGCGGTAGTCGATGTAATAGGAATGTTCCCAGACATCGGCGACGAGCAGGGGCGTTGCGCCATGGATCAAAGGGTTCTCTGCATTAGCGGTTTTCCGCAATGCGAGTTTTCCATCCTTCGCCTCAAGCCAAACCCAGCCAGACCCAAATTGCGCAAGTCCTTCTTTTTGGAAGTCATCCTTGAACTTTTCAACTGAGCCAAATGAGTCGACAATCAGTTTTTCTACTTTTCCAGGAATGGAGCCGCCACCATTAGGCTTCATCCACTTCCAATAGTGATGGTGATTATAGTGCTGCGCTACATTGTTAAAGATTGGCGTATTTCGATTATAGGCGGTGACAATCACCTCCTCGATCGGTTTACCCTCATATTCTGTGCCCTTTATGAGGTTGTTGGCGTTTGTGACATAGGTCGCGTGATGTTTGTCGTGATGATATTCAAAGCTTTCACGCGAGAGATAAGGCTGAAGCGCATCATAAGCGTAGGGCAGATCTTCGAGTGTAAATGACATTAAAAACTCCTGGCGAAAGGATCTGAGATTAATCCTTGCGGATAACTAGCCCTCTGAACCGTTCACGGCAATAAGTAAGGCGATTTGCGATCTCATCTTTTCTTAGTGGGTCACATAAATTGCCCATTCATTTCAGCTTAATCATTCCTAAGGCAAGAAACTATGTAAACCAAGGCAATAGGCTTTCCTGAGGCTATCCAGAACAATCAGCTGTCCCCAAAAGTCCTAAGCGTATGCTAGAGGGGATAGGGGCGCTGAAGAGAGAGAGTGATGAGACGTAATTTTTCTGGCTGGGGCGTTATTTTTTTAGGAATTTTGCTCGCCTTAGGCGGAGCCTATGGTCTTTGGGCGGGTTGGGATCTTATTCAGCTTGAACGAGGATGGAGCCAATTTATTGCAGGCAGCGTCGCCCTTTCGGGCGGCGTCATGACAATAGCGCTTGGCAGGATCTTGACCGTTCTGACCAGCCTGAAACCTCTGCCGCTGATGTCGACGGATAGGCAAATAGCGTCTCAAGAAGCGATTACCCCTCTTGCTTCTGCTTCAGCGGGGTCAAAGATTGAGGCCGCTGGCGCAAGAACAGCGCATCAGACTTTAAGTTCAGATCGTCAGGATACGCTTCTGGCCTCAACAAAACCCACGCCTCCGCCAGAGCCAACAGAGCGGCCGCAAAGCTCCACTCAGGGGGAGGCGGAAGAAGTTGACCGTTATAGCGCTGGGGATACGACTTATATTATGTTTTCAGATGGTTCAGTCGAGGTAAGAAAAGCAACAGGCAGTCAGCGTTTTCCATCTCTTGCAGCTTTGCGCGCAGCAACGGGATCAAAACGGCGTTAGGATACAAACAGAAGCATCCCTAACTATTTTCCTCCATCATTCGCGCCGCCCCAAATGAGAAAAAGCGCGGCATCGCCTGGCATTCCGTCAGGAAAATTAATGATTTGCGCAGCAATTTTGAATCCTTGGGGATGCAATTCATTGCGCCAACGATGAAACACATCTGCAGGCTCTCCGCGCAATGTTTTTGGCCAGTCTGGATCAGGCGCATTGATCGCCCGGCCTCCATCTAAACAGAGTTGTGAAGGAAACCTGATGAGCATGAATTCTGTAAGTCCAGCATTTGCCGCGTTGCGAGCGTTAATAAGCATCTGGCGCCAATGTGAATCTGCTAAGCTTTTATTTTGAAGTTCTCGAATGCGCTCTGCGCGATTTTCCCGCGCGGTTCGAGATTGTTCTGCGCGTTCTTGGGCCATTTTGTGCTCATGCGCCGTGACAAGAGCTCTAAAACTTTCAGCTGAAAATTTCTCGGGGTAAAGGCTGGGATGTTCAGAACTCTCTAAGAGAGAGCTATTGGGATGAAGTGAAACTGCGCCCTTTTTAATGGGGTCAGATAGAGCGCGCATCACATTTTTTCGTAAGACTAGTCCAATAAAACGATCTCCGCCAACGACGGGAATTCTTTTGAGTTTATGTTGCTCCATTAACCGCGCGATATCGACAAGGGCGGCGTCCTCAGAAACAAAAACAGGTTTGCGCGTCATGACGTCTGAAAGCGTCAGATCGTTATTTTTTGTCACAAATTGTTTTCGGCCCTTTAGTAAAAACTCTGGTATTGCGCCAGCCACTGGCGCAGTTTTTGTGTTTAGAGATTCAATATTTTTCCGTGTAATGATGCCAATTGGCGCTAGATTATCGTCGACAACGGATATTGCGCCGCAAGGGCATTCTTCAAGTAAACGCGCAACATAATTAATGTCGGCATTGGCCGTAACAAAAGGGGCGTCGCTGTTTAATAAATCGCGGGCAATCATTGAAGCCTGCCTTTTATTTTAAATTGAAAGTTCAATCGTCACGGGCACATGATCAGATGGGCGTTCCCATCCTCTGGCTTCTTTCAATATTTCTATTTTTTTCAAACGATTGGCGAAATAGTCGCTGACCAATATGTGGTCCAGGCGACGCCCGCGATCGGAGGCGGCCCAGTCCGCAGCGCGATAACTCCACCATGTATATAATTTTTCAGACTCTGGAATAAAATGACGCAAGGCGTCGATCCAGTCTCCGGATTTGAAGAAGTCGTTGAGTTTTTCTACTTCAATAGGCGTATGGCTAACGACTTTAAGCAGCGCTTTATGACTCCAGACATCATTTTCTAACGGAGCAATATTTAAGTCGCCAACAAGGATTGAAGGATGCTGAGTAATTTTATTTTTTCTTACCCATTGACTCATTTCATCCAGAAAATCGAGTTTATGGGCAAATTTAGGATTTATTGTCACATCTGGTTCATCGCCCCCTGCGGGGACATAAAAATTATGAATAGCTATTGCAGTATTCTTAATATTCAGCTGCGCAGAAATATGTCGAGCGTCACCCTTTTCACAGAAGTCGCGTTTATCTAAAAGTTCTATTGGTTTTTTTGAGATAATCGCTACGCCATGATATCCTTTTTGACCGTTGATAACGATATGCCGATATCCAAGCGCATGAAAATCCTTATGAGGGAATTCTGCGTCACGGCATTTTGTTTCCTGCAAACACAGGACGTCGGGCGATTTGCTGTTAATAAACTCAGCGACAAGCGGCATTCTTAATCTAACGGAATTAATATTCCATGTTGAAATTTTGAGCATTTGTTCTTTTCAGCTTTTATCTTTAGTGCGGAATAAAAAAGGAGCTACATCTCCAACGCTTGGTTGTTTTTGCGTTGTGAAACTCATAGGTCGGCATACGGACATGGCGGAAAGGCCAACCCGAGCGGTCAGAAGGCCATTAACAAATCCCTCTCCCAGTTTAGCAGATAAGCGTGAAGCCAAACCATGGCCGACGACTTGTTGCATTAACGTATCCCCAACCGCAACGACGCCAGTTACGGCGAGATGCGCGCCAACGGATCGGGCTAGTTTAAAAAAACCAAAAAGACCAGGCCTGCCGCCATAGATTTCAGCGATACGGCGCATCAGCAGGATCGCTTGTCCCGTAACAAATAAAACGTCGAAAATTGCTCGAGGGCTAATGGCTGTAACAACAGAAACACGCTTAGCCGCTGTTGCGATTTCTTGTTGCGCTTGCGCATCTAATGGAGCCACAATATTGCGCTCAGCAAGATCAATCAAATCACGGCCATTCATGATCTGCTGGCAATAATCCGTCATTAACGCGCGGGAGCGGGCTGTTTCAGGCTGATTGACGTAGATTTTACAGAGATCGCCTATGCAACTGCGGGCCAATTTAATATCATCGTTTTGATAGGCGCGACTAAATGCATTGTGTAATGTCGTAATCTTATTCTGTTTTAATAAACTTCTAAATTCTCGCGCAAGGAATACGCAGACACACAGTAGGAGAATGCTAAGAAGAACAAGTCCCACGGCGCCCATTAACCGCGATCGCGCAAAGAGCTCCTCAACGAGGTTCCAGGCCCACGCGCTAATGACCAGGGAGAGCAATCCAATAAAAGCGGAGATAAACAGTCCGCCCCAGGATAGAAGCAGCTTGTTGAGGGCGAATTTTGTGAAAGATTGATCCGGCGCGTCAATTTCATTTCCGGACAGACTCGCCTTCTCAAACGCCTCCCGCGCATAAGCATCTTCATCGGCTTCGATAATCTTAGCTTTGAGAAAATCAGCTTGCGCATTTTCTCCTGCTTGTTGAGACGAAACGGTTTCATCGCCGTTAAGCCGAAAGGCGCGAGGGCGCAATTTGCGTTCTGGTCTGGACATACTGGATCCCAGTCTAGCTGCGCCTTCCGGTGGGGGAGGAGCCAAGGGGGTCTGTGAGCTATTGCTCTTTTATGTCGATTTGGGGCTGATTTGTTAATTAATTATAGTTTCTTTGCTTCTATTAGGGATAATCTAGCAAGATTAAATAAGTATTTCGTGGAGTTGCGAGGGCGCGGTCGCTCCTTTAAAAGCTGATCAGTTTTTGTGTTAAATCCGCCAAATTCCCTCAATCTCGTGTTTTCCTCATGTTCATGCATTTTACTGATGCGCTTGCATTGGCTCTGGGCTATTTTTTGGGCTCTATCCCTTTTGGTCTTTTATTGACGTCTCTCGCGGGAACGGTTGACTTACGTTCCATCGGTTCAGGCAATATTGGCGCGACAAATGTATTGCGCACGGGCAGAAAAGATCTCGCCGCCGCAACGCTATTGCTAGACGCGTTGAAGGGAACGGCAGCTGTATTGTTGGGGGGCTTTTTGTCGCCAACTTGGGCGATTTATGCTGGATTTTTTGCTTTTGTCGGCCATGTGGCGCCTGTCTGGTTGAGGTTTAAAGGCGGAAAAGGCGTTGCAACATTTCTTGGATGTCTTTTTGCAATTAACTGGCAAGTTTTTTATCATGCAGGATCTAAAGGCGGCTTCTGTCGTGGCCGCTATGACGCTGATTTTATTTTATAAGCATCGGGAAAATATCCGTAGACTGCGCTTGGGCGATGAAAGTAAAATCGGGCAAAAGTGAAGAAAGTTTTTGCTCATTTAATTTTTTTGTGAATTTTATCGCGACTACTCAGAAGCGATCGCCATGATACGCTCTCTGGAGAGGTCGAAAATTCCCTACTTTTGCAACACAAATACAGTCGACAGAAGGGCTTTCTTGGGCTGTCTTGTCACTAGGAGGATGCGTCAATGTAAGACGCTCAGCTTTGGCTCACGAGAGCGGTTGCGCCGAGCTCCTTGAAGTATACATTCAAATCGGATCTAACCCAGTTTTCATGCTATTTAGCCTGTCAAGAGCGCCTTGCAGGATATAGGCGGCCGCTAATTTATCGACTACTTCAGCGCGCTTAGCTCGAGAGACATCCCGCGCAATTAAGTCTCTGGTTACTGCGGCGGTGGAGAGGCGTTCATCCCAAAACGCGAAAGGCAAGGATGTCAATAAGCGCAGGTTCCTCAGGAAGGCTTTTGTCGCCTGGGCGCGCGGGCCTGATGATCCGTCCATATTTAAGGGTAGACCAAAAATGAGCGCTACTGCGTCTTGATCCACAGCCATTTTAAGCAGCAAATGCGCATCTTGGGAAAATTTAACGCGTTTTATCGTCTCAAGCGGGCTCGCCAAGCGTCTTTCAACATCGGATAGGGCGAGGCCGATGGTTTTTGTTCCAAGGTCCAACCCTATCAGCCGCCCTTTTGCTGGTAAAAGGCGCGATAAGTGATCTAAAGATGTTACAAGTTCGCTCATGCGCCTGCGCTATCATGACCGGGCGCGCTTTGGTAGTATTGCCGAAATCTGTCTTTCTCTTACAACATGCATTGCGCCTTGAAAGCCTAAGCGCTATAGCGCCTTTTACCTAATTTGACGGAGTTGAATATGTCTGTCGATCCATCAGTGGTGCGCCGCATCGCTCATCTCTCACGCATCGCAGTCGATGATAATGAAGTCTCTCGACTGAATGGAGAGATCAATGCGATCTTGTCTTTTGTCGAGACGTTAAGCTCTGTCAATGTGGAAGGCGTTGAGCCAATCGCCTCTGTTTTGCCAATGCAGATGAAGAAGCGTCCGGATGTCGTTACTGATGGCGGCATTGCAGATGATATATTAGTTAATGCTCCTGCTCGTGAGGATCATTACTTCGTAGTGCCAAAAGTTATCGAATAATCGATCGCTTATAAGAAGCAATTTCCTCTATCTAAAAGAGCCAAATGTCCGAACTAACACATCTCACCCTAGCTCAAGCTCGCGACGCTTTAAGATCAAAAAAAATTTCAGCAACAGAGCTAACGAAAGCGCACCTTAATGCCATGGAGAAAGCGCGTCTGCTGAATTGCTACATAACGGAGACGCCAGAATTAGCATTAGACCAAGCAAGACAAAGCGACGCCCGTCTCGCTGAGGGAAATGCTGGACCGCTAGAAGGCCTGCCTATTGGCGTGAAAGATTTATATTGTACAAAAGGCGTTCGTACGACAGCCGCAAGCCGCATATTGGACCATTTTACCCCAACATATGAATCAACGGTTTCATCAAACTTAATGCGAGATGGAGCAATTTCTCTCGGTAAATTAAATCTTGATGAATTCGCAATGGGCTCTTCAAATGAAACGAGCGCCTTCGGTCCGGTCGTTTCGCCTTGGCGGCGCCGCAGCGATCCAGAGGCGAAAATTGTGCCCGGCGGATCCTCTGGCGGGTCATCTGCCGCTGTAGCGGCGCATCTTTGCCTTGCCGCGACAGCCACGGATACGGGCGGTTCCATACGCCAGCCCGCCGCTTTTACGGGCACAGTGGGTATCAAGCCTACTTATGGCAGATGTTCCCGATGGGGGATTGTCGCGTTTGCTTCTTCACTTGATCAAGCTGGCCCGATCACACGCACGGTGCGCGACGCTGCGATCATGCTTCGATCTATGGCGGGCCATGATGCTAAGGATACAACGAGTGTCGACCTTCCGGTATCAGATTATGAAAAGGCGGTCGGGCAATCCGTTAAGGGCCGTCGTATAGGAGTCCCGAAAGAATATCGGATTGAGGGCATGTCGCCTGAGATTTTGCAATTTTGGGATCAAGGCGTAGCTTGGTTAAAGGATGCGGGCGCAGAAATTGTTGAGATTTCATTGCCGCATACAAAATACGCATTACCCACCTATTATATCATCGCCCCAGCTGAAGCTTCCTCCAATCTCGCGCGTTATGACGGGGTTCGCTATGGACTAAGAGAAGCAGGTCGTGACATTGCAGATATGTACGAAAAAACCCGCGCTAAGGGCTTTGGCTCAGAGGTCCGTCGGCGAATTATGATTGGGACTTACGTGTTATCTGCCGGTTATTATGATGCTTATTATGTTCGTGCGCAGAAAGTTAGAAGTCTCATCAAGCAAGATTTCGATTTGGCGTTTGCAGCTGGCGTCGATGCTGTTTTGACGCCTGCCACGCCATCAACGGCATTCGCGCAAGGCGAGCAGGGTTCGAATGATCCCGTAGAAATGTATCTCAATGACGTTTTCACTGTTACAGTGAACATGGCGGGTTTGCCCGGCATTGCCGTGCCAGGTGGCTGTGCGGCGAACGGTTTACCATTGGGGTTGCAACTGATTGGTCGCCCCTTTGAGGAAGAAACGCTCTTCGCGCTTGCAAGCGCGATTGAACAAGCTGCGCCAAAAATTGAATATCCCAAACCATGGTGGGCTTGAGGACAGAAGATGAGCACACCTCCAGCAACCCAAGATAGCGCAGAACCGTCTTTGCAAGCTCTTCAGGATAGCCGGGATTGGGCATCCCAGCGCGGGCGCCTGAGCGCGTTGATGAAGTTATCGCACGCGTACTTGGCGCCTCGAGACGAGAGGGACTTTCTGTCGAGGTTGCTATGAAATTATGGACCATGATTATTGAGTGGTCGATACAATATGAAGAACGTCTAATGGGAGAGAAGGCGCCAAAGGGCGATCAGTCTGCTAGCGGCGGCGATAAGCATACATAAGGTAACGTAATTTCCAAGCGGCGCTGTCGGGCGCATTACCTACAAAATAGGCCTTTTGTATCGGGGAATTATCTGTGTCTCAAAAAGCTTCTGCAAAATACCTTAAAGGCGCAACGGGCGACTGGGAAATTGTCATTGGCATGGAAATCCATGCCCAAGTGACCAGTCAGGCTAAGCTTTTTTCTGGTGCATCAGCCGAATATGGCGGAGCGCCAAACGACCATGTCTCGCTCGTTGACGCCGCCATGCCAGGGATGCTGCCAGTTATAAATGAAGAGTGCGTTCGTCAGGCAGTGCGTACCGGTCTGGGGCTAGAGGCGCAAATTAATTTACGCTCAATCTTCGACCGAAAAAACTATTTTTATCCAGATTTGCCTCAAGGCTATCAGATCTCGCAATTCAAGCATCCAATCGTTGGCGAGGGTATGGTTATTGTCGATGTCTCGCCTACTGAAAGAATTTCAGTTGGAATTGAGCGCCTTCATTTGGAGCAAGATGCAGGAAAGTCGATGCATGATCTTTCTCCCACTGAGAGCCATGTGGATTTAAATCGTAGCGGCGTCGCCTTGATGGAGATCGTCTCGAAACCAGATATGCGCTCCGCCGAAGAGGCTCGAGCCTATGTTTCAAAACTTCGCACCATCCTTCGCTACATTGGATCTTGCGATGGGAATATGGAGCAGGGCTCATTGCGAGCTGACGTGAATGTTTCGGTTAGACGTCCAGGCGAGAAATTGGGCACCCGGTGTGAAATTAAAAATGTCAATTCAATCCGCTTTATTGGTCAGGCGATTGAGGTCGAGGCGCGTCGTCAAATTGGCATTCTTGAAGACGGCGGCGTAATCGCCCAAGAGACGCGTTTATTTGATCCAGGTAAAGGCGAGACGCGTTCAATGCGCTCAAAAGAGGAGGCGCATGATTATCGCTATTTCCCTGATCCGGATTTGCTGCCGCTAGAATTTGATCAAGCTTATGTTGATGGCTTGAAAGCGCAATTACCAGAGCTGCCAGACGCAAAACGCGCGCGGTTTATAGAGCAATATGGTTTACCCCCCTATGATGCTGGCGTGCTGGTTATGGAACGGGCTAGCGCTGATTTTTTTGAGCAGACCGCCAAGGGACGCGATGCAAAACTTGCTGCAAACTGGGTGATTAATGAACTCTTTGGCAGGTTGAATAAGGAAGGCCTTGATGTTGCGCAGTCGCCGGTTTCAGCAGCGGCGTTGGGAGCAATCGTAGATCTTATTTCCAGCAATGTGATCTCGGGGAAAATTGCCAAGGACCTCTTCGAGATTGTTTGGAGCGAAGGCGGCGACCCAGCAGAGATCGTTGCAGCGAGAGGGATGAAACAGGTTACTGACACCAGCGCGATTGAAGCTGCAGTCGATGCCGTCATCGCTGCAAATCCTGACAAGGTTGAGCAGGCGAAGGCTAAGCCGACAATGCTGGGTTGGTTTGTTGGACAGGTCATGAAGCAGACAGGCGGTAAGGCTAATCCACAGGCCGTGAATGACCTTTTAAAACGGAAATTAGACGTCTAACACGTCTCAAAATTAGCTAAATACGAATCGGTTTTTTTCCGCAGATGCGCGATTTTGCGTTTTGCGTCCAGTTGAAATGCATTTTTTTTGTTTTTTTTCGCTTCAGACACAATTTTTTTTTCATAGCGTTAACAGCAAAATTTTGAGCGTCGTTACAGCTGGCGTTAACGTCTCAAAGACGTTGCGCGCATGTCGCTACGATGATGCGCGCGAGGTAGAATTTATGCGCGGCTTTTCAACTGCGTGTGGGTGAGGGCAGGTTTAATCCTGCCGCGATGAAAACCAAAAGCAGGTTTCTGATCCCAGGCGGTAATTCTATAAAAAACAGATAATTGAGAAAGGCGTCGGCGGGACAGATAATTCTTAATCCGCCGGCAAAAGTTAAAATAAGAGATTGAATTTGTCTTCTTGCAGACAAGCCAATGCGGCGTTTTTTTTGTTTCTCATCCACATGAAATCGAGTGCGTCGCCTCAGAAATTTTTCTCTAATTAATCGATGTCAAAATCATGCACGCGTTAAGTTTGAAAGCTGCGATAGAGGCTCTGATTGTCGTTTTTGTGCCTGCTGGGGCTTGAACCTCTGGTTAACCTCGTTACGTTATCGACGCGTATAGTCGGGTGACCAATATTCCGACGACACGGACCAAGGGGACTTTAGAATGGCGAAAGCTACTACAAAAAAGCGTAAGCCAGCCAAGAAGGCGGCTAAAAAAGGTGCGCGCAAGGCTGTGAGAAAGACAACTCGCAAGGCTAGCGCGAAAAAAGCTGGTGCAAAGAAGACAGCCCGCAAGGCCACTCGCAAGGCTGGCGCTAAGAAGACAGCTCGCAAGGCTGTCCGTAAGACGGCGACTAAAAAGCGTCGTGCAGTTAAAAAGACGGCTACTAAGAAGTCGCCTGCTAAGAAGCGTCGTCCAGCTAAGAAGCGCGGCGGCCGCAAGGCTAAAGCTGCAGCTACGGCTTAAGACTGCTGATTAAAGCGCAATCTATGGATTGCGCTCTATTCAATGCTCATTACGCTCGAGACGACTGGTAACAGTTTCTCGGGCGTTTTATTTATCTGCTTTAGTTTTTTCTTCCTGGGCTAGGCATCGCGCTGCAAAGTGTCGCCACATTGGCAGATCCTGCGTCGATGACATCTTCAATTCATGCCACTGCTCAGCGCAAGCGTGCATTTGTTCTCTCGATGCGCGCGGCAGCATAGGTGGTGGTTTAGTCGTGTCGACGGGCGGCAGAGGTGGAAGTGGGCTAGCCGGCGCAGGCGCTGTTGGAGCCTGCGCAGGTTTTTCGGGGTCTATTTTTTTCGCCGGCGTAGGAGCAATTGATTTTGATGCGGGGGCCATAGAGGGATTGGTTGGCGCAGTTCTCTGTTGCTGGGTCGTCGAACTCGCAGCTGGGACCTTTTTCTGCTTTACTTCTTGTGGGGGAGCAGACTGCGCAAAAGCTGTAAGGCTCTGCAACGCGACCGCCAGAATGAGGCCGATCTTTAATTGACTCAAACCTATCCCCTGACGCGTGCAATCGATCGACATGAAGCTTACCGCATTCTTGCGTAACGCTAATTCATATAATCGTTTCCGGTCTGGAAGTCGAAATCATTGATTGAGGCTGATCTCAGGCCTAAGAGAGCGTAAAGAGCTCTATTGCGGTCCATTTGGAGGCTGAAGAACAACCATGACTATCCCTGCGGCGCCCCAATTGGACCTAAAACATCGCCCGAGACGAAATCGTAAAAGCCAATGGGCGCGTCGCTTGGTCTCCGAGACGAGATTAGATGCTACAGATTTGATCTGGCCTATTTTCATTGTTGAAGGCGAGAAACAGCGCGAAGTAATTCCATCCATGCCTGGGGTTTATCGCTATTCAATCGATTTGGCCTGTGAAGCTGTAATTGAAGCTGCTACTTTGGGTATTCCCGCTGTTGCCCTTTTTCCAAATATTGATCCTGAGTTGCGCGATTTAACAGCGAGCAACGCAACGCATCCCGATAATCTAGTCTGCCGCGCGACCCGTGCGATTAAATTAGCCGCGCCAAACATTGGCGTTATTACAGACGTTGCGCTCGATCCCTACACGAGTCATGGGCATGATGGATTGCTGCTGGGGGAAGAAATTATCAACGATGCGACTGTCGGGCTTCTTGCGCGCCAGGCGATCAATCAAGCTCAAGCAGGTTGCGATATTATTGCCCCCTCGGACATGATGGATGGCAGGATTGGGGTCATTCGCGCTGCATTGGATGCAGAAGGCTTCCAGAATATTCAGATTATGAGTTATGCAGCTAAATACGCCTCTGCCTTTTATGGGCCATTTCGTGAAGCGATCGGTACGAGTCGAACTTTGCAGGGCGATAAGCGCACCTATCAAATGGATCCAGCAAATGTCAAAGAGGCTTTGAGAGAAGTTGCTTTAGACTTAGAACAGGGCGCAGATATGGTCATGGTCAAACCTGGCATGCCCTATTTAGATGTTTTGCAACGGGTCGCTGAAACATTTCAGGCGCCGACCTTTGCATATCAGGTCTCAGGCGAATATGCGATGATCATGGCGGCCTCGAGCAATGGTTGGCTCGATGGCGAGCGTGCGATGATGGAAAGCCTGCTCAGTTTCAAACGAGCGGGCGCAGCTGGCGTTCTGAGCTATTTTGCTGTTCAGGCCGCTCGACTTATCCGCGAACAGACCTAGACAAGCTCCCTAGGCTCGATGGATTGGATCTGAAACCGGCCCTGAAGGCTAGACAAAATCTCCCACGCATGGTTTGCCTTGCAACGCGTTTTCCATGGGTTGATTTGACCGGGCTATTTGAGTTCGAAACCGCCGTCGTGCAGCTATCGAGGGACCCTCCTCTGAGCGCTGTCTGGCGCCTGATGTTATTAGGTTGGACGCAGCGGGCAGTCCGATCCAACTTTTTTTTGTGTGAGAGATGTTTCGAGGCGTCATTGCACTAACAATTTTTGTCAGCGGGATCGCTTATGTCTTTCCTGCGTCTGCAGATTTTCGTTTGTGCAATAATACTACAACGCGCGTGAGCATTGCGCTGGCTTACACAGATGGTCGAAATTGGCTTTCTGAGGGATGGTGGAATTTAAGACCCTCGGCGTGCGAGACCTTGTTGCGGGGGCCGCTTGCGGCCCAGTATTACTATGTCTACGCCATGGATGAGCGGGGCGGCGAGTGGAAGGGGCGGGCGTTCATGTGCACGAGAGACCGTGAATTCCGCATAGACGGTCGCGATGATTGTTTTGCGCGTGGATTCGAGCGCACGGGTTTTTTCGAAATTGATACGGGTAAGGACGCTAAGAGCTGGACAGTGCAGCTCACGGACCCGATGGCATCGCCTCCGCCAGCGCCTACGCCTTAATTGAGCACAATGCGTCTCTACGGGACGAGGGAAAGGAATTTGGTAAGGTCATGAGAAGGTTGCGACGCGTCAAAATTATCGCGACGTTAGGGCCAGCGACGGTTGATAAGGCTATTATCACAGGTCTTGTGCGCGCTGGCGCGGATGTTTTTCGGATTAATATGAGCCACACTGACCATACGGCTCTTGCATCCTATGTACGTATAATCCGAGAAATCGAAACAGAAATGTCCCGTGCAATCGGCATTCTGGCCGATCTTCAAGGTCCTAAACTGCGAATAGGCGCCTTTGATGAAGGATCTGTGCACTTAAGAAAGGGCGATGTCTTTGTTTTTGACTCAAATCCAGAGCCTGGCAACGCTTCGCGCGTAAGACTGCCCCACCCAGAAATTCTTGCCGCGCTAAAAGTAGGCGATAGTATTCTTATTGATGATGGACGCGTTCGGTTGCATGTGGTTGAAACGGCGCCAGATCGCGCCCATGCGGTTGTAGATATCGCTGGACGCTTATCAAATCGAAAAGGCGTTAGTCTGCCAGATACTGAAATACCTATCAGCTCTATGACGCCGAAGGATCGCGCGGATTTAATCGCAGCGCTTGATGAAGGGGTTGACTGGGTAGCTATTTCTTTCGTCCAACGTCCTGAGGATGTGTTGGAAGTAAAACAGATTACCCAAGGGCGCGCCTTAGTAATGGCGAAAATTGAAAAGCCGCAAGCTATCGCGCGTCTTGAAGAGGTCATAGAGGTCTCTGACGCTCTAATGGTTGCGCGTGGAGACCTCGGCGTTGAGGTTCCTCTCGAGCGTGTGCCCGGCTTGCAAAAGCGGATTAATCGTTCTGCGCGACGTCTGGGTAAGCCAGTTGTTATCGCTACGCAGATGTTGGAGTCTATGATCCTCTCGCCACTGCCGACGAGAGCAGAGGTTTCCGATGTCGCCACAGCAGTCTTTGAAGGCGCAGATGCTGTTATGCTCTCTGCTGAAAGCGCGGCTGGACAATATCCGCAGGATGCTGTCGCGACGATGAGTCGTATTGCGGAAGAGGTAGAGACAGATACGATTTATCGGTCGATTATTAACGCTCAGCGCGGTGAACTTCCCAATCCGACTTCAGCAGATGCAATTGCGGTTGCGGCGAGAGATGTTGCGCAAACATTACATTCAAAAGCGATTTGCGCCTGGACT
Organism: Methylocystaceae bacterium; assembly: GCA_009921565.1. Lineage (GTDB taxonomy): Bacteria > Pseudomonadota > Alphaproteobacteria > Rhizobiales > Beijerinckiaceae > Methylocystis. Next base: position 20,977 of record RFXM01000012.1, read on the forward strand.
TCTTCTGGCTCAACAGCTCTCCGCATTGCGCGTGAGAGACCTCAGTCGCCAATTTTGGCCCTGACGCCTAAGCGGGATACGGCTCGACGGCTTGCTCTAGTGTGGGGCGTTCATGCGCTTGAGACCCGAGATGCGGTCGATATTGAAGATATGGTTCTAAGAGCCTGTGAGTATTCCCGAAGCGAGGGATTTGGTCAGGATGGCGATCGGATCATTATTGTCGCAGGCATGCCCTTTGGCTCGCCTGGGGCAACAAACATGATGCGCATTGCGCATTTAGGCGGCGAGCCCTGAACCATTAACTTTGGCGCCATTCTAACATGATTGTTGGGCGTCCTGAGAGTGTGTTGGCGCCTTGTCCAACCTGAATAAAGTCGTTTCGTTGATAAAATTGGATAGCCTTATAATTATCTGCATTAACATCGAGTAAGATTAGCTGAGGCGAATTTTTTTTTGCTATGTTCAGCAAGCGCTCTCCGTATCCGTGGCCGAAATATTGAGGCCCGACACAAATTTGATCTAGCCAACCTGTGGTTGGATTGATGACGACAAAGCCAGCGATCTCTTTATTGGGCTCTAGCGTTAGGCATAAAGTGATAGCGCCATTTTTTTCCAATTCAGCAATATGCTGTGTCAACCACTGGCGTCGTGCATTAAAGTCAATGAGTGGAAATGTGGCTAACCAGGAAGCGACCCATAAATCCAGTAGTTGAGGCCAGTCTGTTTCTTCTCGGCGTCTTATCGTCGTCGTCAAGCTTTCCTCATGACTTCGAGTAATTGTCGGTGAACAATTTCATTGCCTGCGCAAACTTCTCCTTTCGCGAGCATAGAGCTCCCGCCAGAAAGATCAGTGACGAAACCGCCAGCTTCTCGAACAAGCACGATACCAGCGGCAATATCCCAGGAATTAACGCCACGCTCCCAATAACCATCAAAGCGGCCACAGGCGACCATTGCGAGATCGATTGCGGCAGCGCCTAGGCGTCGAATATTGCCGATTTTATTCATGCCTACAGCGAGTTCGTTTTTAAAGGCCTCATGATCTTTTTGCCGCGCTAGCGGCGGGATGCCACAGGCCACCATGCATTCTGCAAGCCCGCGTCGAGCGGCGACGCGCATACGGCGGTTATTGAAATAAGCTCCTTGGCCCTTTTCAGCGATATACATTTCATCAATCGCCGGATTATACACGACCGCGGCGATTATCTGCCCCTCTCGCTCCAGGGCGATGGAGATGGCGAATATTGGTACGCCGTGAAGAAAGTTTGACGTGCCGTCTAGCGGATCAATATGCCAAGTATGACTTTGATCGCTTCCTTCAACAATGCCGCCTTCTTCCATGATGAAGCCATAGCCAGGGCGCGCCTTTGATAATTCTTCAAAAAGAGTTTTTTCAGCCTTTTTATCAGCTGCGGTTACGAAATCTCCTGGACCTTTGACAGATACCTGGAGATTCTCGACTTCGCCGAAATCACGCTTGAGACCTCGTCCAGCTTTTAAGGCTGCGCCAGTCATCACATTCATTAGCGCAGAGCGTATCATTCAGTGTCCTCGGTAATATCAAAACAGATTGGATGACACCAATGCCCTTTCCGACGCCTGAGCGTCAAGCAGTTCATTTATAGTTGTTTTCAAGATGTTTTTTACCTGGCGTAAATCATTTTGGGCGATCAAGGAGTAGAAAATTCGTCGCGTAAGCTCGTAAAGATTGGCGCCAAAATGTCTCTGCAAGATACGACCCCATCCTCATCGCAAAACATTCTGAATGTATCTGAGGTGGATTTTATCAATCTACCCTCTCTAGCCTCTCAGGCGGACAGGGCGATGCGTCGCTTCCCGGGGGTTTCTCTTGGTCAATGTATGCGAATGATATTGCTTATTGTTCTAGGATTGGGATTTTTTCAGCTAACGACCCCAAAGCATAATAATGGCGTCACGCGGCATATGGTGGCGAAGTCTTTTTAATCTTTGTGATAAATCCGGCGGGAGCTAAAGAAACATATTCCGGAAAAGACCCCTAAAATCTTAAATTTATCTGTCGCTTATCATAGTGGCGGCTAATGAATAAGAACTATATCGCCTGATTAGTCTCATTTCAAAACTGGATGCGTTTGAACCAGCTTAGTTTCTTTCTTTAGTTAAGGTTAAATTTTACTTAGGCGCGCGATTTATCAATCAATAGGCTAGCATGATTTTATTCAATTTCGCGGAACCCTTGTTTCTGCCTGCCTATGGATTTGTCTATGTCGCGCGCACCCGATCTCTTTGGAAAGGAAAAAAATCCTGTTTCTTTGATTGAAAAGCTCATCTCTTCCGAGGCCTTTTCAAGCTTGTATCATGAGGGCATGGGGCTGGTTGAAGAGGCTGCCGCCTATTTAGATGGCGTAGGGAGAGAGGAGTCAAAGTTACTCGCGCGGGAGACCTCGCTTGCCTATTCGGCAGAGAGTATGCGGCTTACAACAAGATTAATGCAAATTGCCTCCTGGTTGTTATTGCAGCGGGCTGTTCACCAGGGAGAAATGACCCGGCATCAATCAGCAGCTGGTCGTCATCGCGTCAGATTACAACAACAAGAGCTTGCTTCTTCGACAGAAATCTTCAAACGACTACCGGATCGATTGAGAGAACTTTCCCTCGACTCTCTGCGGCTACAATCTCGCATTATTCTGATGGATCAGCTCCTGTATGCGGAGCGTGAAATCTCGGAGAAGGTTGAGCCGCCCATTAGTCCCGTTTTATTGCAATTGGCTAAGCTTCGCGACGCTTTCTCAGATTAGAATTTGCTTCAAGAGAAGCAATAGATACCTGACTAATGAAAAAGCTGACGAAGAGGGTCTTCGTCAGCCTCAGCCGTTAGGCACTCATTAGCGTTCAAAGTTCGCTGATTTTATTTTTTGTTATTAAGACCAAGATTTCCAAAACGCGAATTAAAGCGCGACAGACGCCCGCCACGGTCTAGCAGCTGGGTAGAACCACCGGTCCATGCGGGGTGCGTTTTTGGGTCAATATCGAGGTTCATCGTGTCGCCCTCTTTTCCCCAAGTCGAGCGCGTTAAATATTCCGTTCCGTCCGTCATAACGACTTTGATCGTATGATAATCAGGATGGATCTCTTTTTTCATAGTTCTAAACCCTTGTTGCGACGAGTAAAAAGGCCCGTCAGAGCCTGAACGCCGCGGCCATTTGATCGTTAAGAATGATTTCACGCGCTCATAGCGCAAGAGAGCTAAGGGAGCAAGTCCAACGACAAAAGCTGGGGTTAAAAAGGCCTGGTCGACGTTCGTTTAAGCGGCAAGCATGCGTTGGACTTCGCTGACAAGATCACGCAGATGGAACGGTTTTGATAGGACTTTCGCCTGCTGAGGGGCCTGGTTGTTGGGGTTTAAGGCCACAGCGGCAAAACCCGTAATAAACATAACCTTAATGTCCGGATCGAGCTCAGTAGCCCGGCGAGCCAGTTCAATTCCATCCATTTCCGGCATGACAATGTCCGTCAACAGCAGCTCAAAAGGCTCCACTCGTAATTGGTCATAAGCCGAAAGGCCATTATCGAATGAGGCAACGGCAAAGCCAGCCTGTTGAAGCGCTTTGACAAGGAAGCGACGCATATCATTGTCGTCCTCGGCGAGCAGGATCTTAGGCGTCAGCTTGTCATTCATCTTTAACCTCTCACGTTTTCCCGTATCAAGACGTAGCTTCGTAAATATCAGGTGAAAATTATGCGCTGACGGGTTAGTCTGGTTTTACTCTCAATTTGCGATCCTATCGAGAGGTCGGTGTCCGCTTTATGAAATCGCGGTAAATTTTCATTTCACCGGCGGTGTCGATTGAAAACTAGATGATCCAATGACGGATGGGCCTAGAGGATTAATGAACTGTAAAGCGCAAGATGAGGGAGGGGTGGCGATGGGGGAGAAATTTCCCATGCCCTTTGAGATTATTGAGCCGCCTCAGCTGACCTCGCCTTTGGTCTTTTCGTCGCCCCATTCCGGTCGATGCTATCTCAGCTCGTTCGTAGCTGCGAGCCGTCTCGATCTGGCGACTTTGCGTCGCTCTGAAGATGCCTATGTTGATGAACTCTTTTCATGCGTTGGATCTTTTGGCGCCCCGCTTTTGCGGGCTCATGTTCCCAGAGCATATTTGGATTTGAATAGGGAGCCATTTGAACTGGACCCTAAACTGTTTGTCGATGGATTGCCAGATTTTGCCAACACGCGATCGCTTCGTGTCGCTGCGGGATTGGGAACAATACCGCGTGTTGTTTCTGATGCCCGCGAAATATATTCAGCTAAGTTAACTTTAAAGGAAGCATTGAAGAGGATTGAGTCATTTTATTATCCCTATCATGCGGCTTTACGAAGTTTGATGGAGCGGGCGCGAGATAGATTCGGCTTTGCAATACTTATTGATTGTCACTCAATGCCATCACCGAGCGCAAAAGACCAACAAAATACTAAGTCTGACAGGCGTAGGTTAGATTTTGTCATTGGCGATCGTTACGGCGCCAGCGCTGATCGTCGCATTGTGTTAAGCGTCGAGGATCGGCTAAAACGTCACGGCTATCACATACAACGCAATCGCCCTTATGCTGGCGGCTTCATTACGGAACATTTTGGTCAGCCTGATTCTGGATGGCATGCGCTACAGATTGAAGTGTCTCGCGCCCTTTATATGGATGAAATGAAAATTGAGAAAAGCATACGTTTTCCTCAAATCGCCAAACATTTAGCTGAACTTGTCGCGGGGCTGTCTTCAGACGTCGCTGCTTGTGAAGCATTAGGCGCATCTCAGCGCGCTGCTGCAGAATAAGGCGCCTGTAGCGCTCGTGAGCAAAAAATGACCGCCATAGATTTTGAAAAATTTGTAGAGCGCCTGGCAGATGTATCAGGCGAAGCAATACTCCCATTTTTTAAAACGTCCTTAAGCGCTGAAGATAAGTCGTTAGGGGGCGTGTTTGATCCAGTAACAGAAGCAGATCGCGCGGCTGAGTTGGCCATGCGTCAACTAATATCTGACAGTTTTCCAAACCATGGGATTATTGGCGAAGAATTTGGTTCTTCCAATGCTCAGGCAGAATATGTCTGGGTGCTTGATCCAATTGATGGCACCAAAAGTTTTATCTGCGGATTTCCAACATGGGGCACATTGATTGGACTGACGCATCGTGGTCAAGCGTGTTATGGAATGATGTCTCAGCCTTTTATTCGCGAGCGGTTCTATGGCGATGGTCGAGCAGCCTATTGGCGCGGGCCTGCACGTACGACTATGGGAATTGAGGAGCGTCGCAAGCTTGCTGTGCGAGCCTGTCCATCGCTTGAGCAAGCAATTTTAATGACGACCTCTCCCTTATTGATCGAACCTGAGCGGCGAAATGCATTTCATAATGTAGAAAAAAGAGTACGCATGTCGAGATATGGCGGGGATTGTTACGCATATTGTGCGTTGGCCGCAGGTCATGTCGATCTTATTATTGAAACAGGCATTAATGCTTACGATATCGTCGCCCTCATACCTATTATCGAAGGTGCAGGGGGGATCATTACGACTTGGCAGGGAGAAGCTGCTACAAATGGCGGCCGTATCGTTGCTGCTGGCGACCGGCGGACCCATAAGCAAGCGCTCGAAGCCCTCTCAGAAAAAATCACTTAATGTTTTTTTACAGGCTTAGGCTGGTTAGCAACGCGAGAGGAGAGTTAAGGGTCTGCGATGTTTCTTATTCTGGTTTAGATTATTGCTCTGCATTTAATGGTTAGGCAAATTTGAGTCCTAGTCCTTTCACTCTAATAAGCGATATCGCTGCAGAGAAGTAGATTTTAAAAATTAGTGAAATGACTCTCCTGGAACGAAAGCGTCAAAAGCGCGCCAAAATTGATCGCGTACACGATCTCTTTCCATGAGAATTTCGTGTTTGGAGCCTGGAATATGAACAAGAGCGGCGTTATTCAGATTGGCGACAAATCTTTCAATAGCATTGTTTGAAACAATCTGTTCGCGTCCACATGAGATAATCAAAGCAGGGGTTCTGATACGGCGGGGGTAATCAGGCGATTCAAAACGCGACATCAGCCGGAAAGCGGCATTCACCCAACCAATTGTCGGATCGCCAATAATCAGCGCTGGAGCTTTATCCAAAATTGACGCATTGCGCGCAAACCGATCAGGGTCTGTTGTTAATTTATTATTCTCATATGGTTTCTCTAGCATAGAGCGTTTGTTTCCCATTGGGATGTAACGTCCGCCCATACCAACCATATCAAGGGTATCTGCGAGCCATCGGACAGCGTTGGGGAAACGAATATTTGCAATATCAATCATTGGAGCTGTCAGGATGAGACGCTGGAAGGGGGGACGGGCGGAGTAGGCTGCGTCGAGAACAATGGCGGCGCCCATCGAATGGGCTAAGGCGTAAAATGGTTGTGTACATGAAACAAGGGCTTGATTGATGAAAGCCTCTAAGTCGTTTTGATAGAGTGCGAAGTCATCAATATGACCTTTGCGGGGATCGTCTAATTCTCTCTCAGATCCTCCCTGGCAGCGCCAGTCAAATGTCGCAACGTCAAATCCCCTGGCGCGGAGATCATCGATGGTCTCGAAGTATTTTTCTATAAATTCATTATGGCCTTGCAAGAGTGCGATCGTGCCGCGCGCTTGACCCTGAACACGAAAAATCGCTGCGCGAAGGCGTCTGCCATCTTGTGTTTGCAGCGTAAAGCTTTCTGCGCCGGTTGGGATTTGATTTGTCTCTGTCGAAATTAGATCTAGCATCTTAGTTCCGTGGCTAACGCCAGACGCCTACGCGCCAGCTAGCGAAGCATTGAACATACCGTCTTTTCGTTGTCATGAGAAACCCAAATTGGACCGGGGAAGTCTCGGGGAAAAAAGGGCGAGGACGCAGCAAAAGCCCTCTTGCAGGATCTTGAAACGAGCAATTTCTCTTCCTAACTCAGATAGTGCGTGGGCCGTGACGGACACGCGTTATGATCGGTGCGTCAATCACGATGTGCCGCATGTCGCTTCAGACGGAGGATATGTTATGCGTCAATTCGACTTTACCCCACTTTATCGGCAAACCGTTGGTTTCGATCGCCTCTTTAATCTGTTGGATCAGGGCGGTTCTTATGATAGCGCATCAAGCTATCCCCCCTATAACATTGAAAGGGTGAGTGAGAACGCCTATCGCGTGACACTTGCCGTGGCGGGATTTGCGCTTGAAGATCTTGTAATTGAGACAAAAGAGAATACGCTCATTGTCAAGGGAGTGAAAGACCAGCTCTCTCAAGCTGAGGGTCGAGAACTTCTACATCAAGGCATTGCTGCGCGTGCGTTTGAACGACGGTTCCAACTTGCTGATCATGTCGTAGTAACGGCGGCAAGTCTTTTTAATGGTCTTTTACATATTGATTTGGTTCGTGAACTTCCTGAGGCGCAGAAGCCTCGACGAATTGAAATCGCGCTAAAAGACTCAGAAAAAGCCGTGGAGCATTCTAAAGCCGCCTAAACGGATTAAAATGATAAGTTATAGGAAAGGCGCCCGCGGGCGCCT
>RFXM01000111.1 GCA_009921565.1 Methylocystaceae bacterium
AGGAGCTATCAGATTGATCGTCATTTTACAGGCCTCTCACTCTTCTCTTTTTTATCGGCGCCGGTTGTCGCTCTCCTTGGACGCCCGTCGCCGAACGCTTCGTCCTCGGTCATTTTCATTCCGTTCGTCTCACACCGCATTGCTTTTGGGTCATGAGAATCATTTTCATGCCGGATTCTAAAAGCTTTCTCTTAACCATCTACTGACGCGTGAGACATAATTATCGGTGCCTGTCGCCGCCCGATACTCACGGCGGGGTTCAAAATATTCATGTCCTGCAACTTGCGGGTAGACAAGCAGACCTGCTGCTACGGCAAAAGCCGGTGATTGAGCTGACTGAGTTAGCCCATCTACGCCAATAGGACGTCCAATTCTGGCTTGCCCGCCTAAGATCTGTCGTACCGCCTCAGTCATGCCATTAAGTTGACTCGCGCCCCCTGTGAGTACGATGCGACGATTGGGACTGACTGGAAATCCTGCGCGTTTGAGACGCTCCGCGAGAAACTCAAGCGTTTCCTCAACACGCGGCCGAATAATACGAACTAATTGCGCTTTTGAAGCATGCGCACGATTTGGCCCATGCTCTCCCACATGGTCAAAAGCAATCATCTCGCGCTCGTCAGAAGAAGCGACAATAGCTGAACCATGGAGTGTTTTAAGGCGTTCGGCATCTACTAAACGCGCATCAAGACCACGTGCGATGTCCATCGTCACATGTCCGCCGCCAAGCATGACAGCGTCCAGATGCACCATTTCGCCCCTATCAAAAACGGCCAAGGACGTTGAACCTGCGCCCATATCGATCAATAAAACGCCCATCTCAGCTTCATCTGGCTCAAGAACAGCTAAAGCTGCCGCGTAGGGCGCCGCCGCTAGTCCTTCTACGCCCAAATGCCCGCGCTCAACTGCAATAATAAGGTTACGTGTTGCGGTCTGATCACTGGTAGCGACATGTAAATCTACGCCGAGCTCCTCCCCGATCATATCTTTGGGCTCGTGAATGCCAGTAACGCCGTCTAGTGAAAAACCGGTTGGCAAAGAATGCAGCGCGACTCGACCTCGATGTAAATCATGCGCTGCAGAGGCTTCCAACACACGATGAATATCTGCAACCGCGACTTCTCTGCCACCGATCGCGCATGTCGCGTTAAAATGCTGAGAGGCCAGGCGACCGCCAGAGGCCGTAACAATCACATGATCTACCTGCATCCCACACATACGTTCGGCTGCATCGACCGTCTGACGAATTGCGCGCTCCGCCTCATCCATATCGACAATAAGACCATTTTTTATACCGCGCGCGCGCTGGTGACCCAGGCCAATAACGCGGGTGCGATGCGTACGCCAGTCTCCCGGCGCCACTTCAGCTGAAGGCGTTAATCTTGCAATGACGCAAGCGATTTTTGACGTGCCGACATCGAGCGCCGCAAATGTGGCGGCTCGACGAGGCGAAAGCGGCTTCATCCGCGGCGGAATATTCGAAGATTGCATGAGACTAACCACCACCCTTATGCGGCTTATGGGTTGAGGTCTCATGAGCCGCGAGACCTTCTTCTGTTAAGCGAACAGCAACGCGATCGCGTGAACGCAAGTCAATGGAAAGAATATCTTTATCTAAAATTCGACTCTCATGTTGCAGACGCAATAATAGTGCAATCGATGCGGCGGGATCTTGCTCCGACAGACGGACAATAACGCCATTGGTCATATCTAAGTCCCAACGGCGATCTGCGACACGAACTCCTGCTTTAACGCGATGTGAGAGGTCGCCCATAGATTTCATTAACGCGACATATTCGGGAAGGCGTTTTTCCGCTCCCCGCCCAACGACAAAGGGAAGCGTCAAATAACGATCTGTCTGTAAGGCGTCGATTGATACACCATCTTCAGAAACAACATATACTTGTCCATCCCGCTGCCATAATGCGTAAGGCAAACGTTCTTCAACCGTCACGACAAGACGATTAGGATACAACTTCATCACCCGCGCCGACTTAACGAGCGGAATAGCTAATAATTTTTCGCGCGTTGTATTGGGATCAAGGAAAGGCAAAGACTGCTGCGGTCCAATTCCCGCCGCCTCTAGCAATTCCTTTTCGCTTACCCGCGACTGACCCGTTATTGTCACTGCAGCGATTTCAAAGCCTAGCGCACGCGCAGCCATATCCCAGGGCGAACCATGCTTGACAATAAAATCATCATATCCGCCATTTTGCGCCCAGCCCATAAAACCAACGCAGCTGAAAAGTGCTGCAACGCTTAACAGGCCAAAACCTGGACGCGCTAAAATGGCGAACCATCGATGTTTTAAATGTCGCCCCACTAAGCTCGCCGGCCTATTTTTCAGCGCTCTCTCAGACGAAGCGGCGACAGGATAGAACTCCGATGCGACGCCAGGATGAAAAGATGCTGACGCATGGGCAGGCCAAAGGGGAAGCGCGGCCATAACCGCCCCCTTTATCGATTGCAGGATGCGTCTTCCACCATCCATTGGACAAGCTCACCGAATGAGAAACCTGCATAGGCCGCCATTTCTGGCACAAGGGAGGT
>RFXM01000112.1 GCA_009921565.1 Methylocystaceae bacterium
TATGATGATCCAATTGGTCCACCAGACTTTGTGGAATTGTTTAGCATTGAAAACGGTGTTGTTAAGTCATACTTTGAAAGATCACAATATAACATCATTCAAGATGAAATGGCTAAACGTCTTTATGATCAGTCTGGCGATTATGTTGTTCGTGGTATGGATGTTCAGCTTAGAGAACATGATGACACAGGTTCAAACTTTGGTCGATATGCCAATGGTAACAATAGTTTATTGTTCGTTGGTGTTTCATCTGGTCTCGGATATGTTCAGGGATATGAAATCAATAATCTTGATACAGCCGAACTACAGATTGAAAAAGGTCTAGCAACATCACAGTTTAGAGAACAAATTGCTTCCGCTACACTAGGTTCATATGTTTCTGCTAACTGTGTAGTCGGTTCGTGGATACTAGACAAAGCATCACCAGTTACTCTATATGATACAGTTCAACGCCGTGTAAGTAATAATCTATGGTCAGGTGCCACAACACCATCAGGTAAAGTTATCGGCACAGCTAACGTAGCATCATTTGAGTATTCAACAGGCACACCAGGATACGACGCCAAATATAACATCTATCTAATGGATGTTAATATGCTCGGCAGCAATAGCTTTGCTAACGTAAAAAGCGTTTATTACGATGGTTCCGCTTCTGATGGTTACGCTGACATTGTGTTAGATGCAGGCGCAGCCGTTCTTTATGATGTGCCTAATTCACAGTTACTATACTATGTCGGTGATGAATATGTCAAGAGTGTAAGAGATATTGATAATCCAACCGTAAATGCAACAACATTCTATTTCAACAAAACAGATAGTATCTCACCAATTGCTGCTAACGGCACATTCACATACTCTATTGCCGGCACAGGTGAAACATTTCCATATGGTTCAGCAACACTTTCTGCCGCACAGAAAACACAACTAGTATTGACACTAGATACCTCTGCTAACATTACAATGACTGGTACCGTTAATGGTACATCTGGAACATCAGCACTCAACGGCGTTGGCACATACTTTACTAGATTGAATACTGGTGACAAGATTGAGTTTGCCGGTAATACCAGAACATATTACATTTCAGCAATCACTAACGATACCAGCTTGACAGTTGTTGGCGGTCTACCTGCTAACCTAACAGGCAATACATATTTCAAGGCTTTCAAAGCTGGTGATATGATTGATCTCGCAGGTAAGGGTTCAACTGCTGGTGCTACAAGAACTGTAACAGCAACATCAACATCATTGACAGTTGATCTCAAAGAAACGTTCCCATCTACACTAAATGCTACTCTCTCATATAGACTAGCTAGAACAACCGCTAAGGAAGTTGAAAAGCTGAAGAGAGCAAGTCGTTATGTCAAGATCAATTGTAGCACAAATACAAAAGGAACATCTGGTCCATATGATCTAGGCTTCTCTGACGTTTATCAGATTAAGAGCATTAGACTTGGCACTGGTGGTTCTTATCCAGCATCTAATACTGCTGGAACAGACGTTACAACATTGTTCAAGTTCGATAACGGACAGCGTGATAATCTTTATGATCACGGAACAATCACACCAACTGGAATTGGATTATCTGCTACTGATCGTCTTCTAGTTGAACTAGATTACTTTGAGCCAAACTTCACATCCCGTGCTGGTTACTTCTCAATTGATTCATATCCAATTGAAGATGATGATACAATGTATAGTTCCGCAGTAGATATCAGAACAGAAAACGTTTCTATCTACAAATCACCAATAAATGGTAAAGAGTATAATCTCAGAAACTATCTTGACTTTAGACCGGTAAAGACAAACTCTGCTACTGATGCTACAACACCTGGCACAGCAACAGAAAACCCAACTAAGTCATTTGCATATCAGAACTCAACAAACGGTTTGAGAATACCTGCTTCATCAAGTCAGATTACATACGACTATACAACATACATGGGTCGTAAGGACTTGCTTGTTGTAGATAAGGATAAGAGATTCCAAGTCATCACTGGCATACCAAGCAATTTCCCAATCACACCAGAAGCAATTCCTGGTACGATGACTATTGCCGTTCTCAACATTGTGCCATATCCATCATTGTCACCAGCTTATGCTGCATCAATCAATCGTTCGGATCTAGCAACATCAACTAAAAAAATGTCAAATGCTAGATTTACTATGCGTGACATTGGTACATTGAAACAGCGTATCGTCAATCTAGAATACTATACATCATTGTCAGTTCTAGAAAAGGCTGCCTCTGATCTACTAATTCTTGATGGTGCTGGTCTTGATCGCTTCAAGAATGGTATCTTTACCGATTCATTCCGTGATCAATCACTAGCAGCAACATATAACAACGATCATCATATCTGTGTCGATCCTGATGAAAAAGTTCTTCGTCCACTATACACCATGGACTCATTTGGTTATGATTATGTTAGTGGAACAAACGTTGTAAAGAATGATGA
>RFXM01000113.1 GCA_009921565.1 Methylocystaceae bacterium
GTTTTGGTGACTTGTTTTATTTTTTTATCTACCGCCGCTGAAACAACGCGGCTATTGGCCCCAATCAGCATTAAGCTCGTGCCAATGACGACTTCATCGCCGTTCATACTTGCGCTGCCGACGCGAAGTTCTTTACCAATAGCCACAGAAGCGATTTCGCCAACCCTTACAGGTGCGCCATTGCGTGTCGTGACGACGACATTTTGGATATCATCAATGGTTTCGAGCCGTCCGCCGCTATGCACAACGAGCCCTTCGCCATTACGCTCAACATAGCCAGCGCCGCGACTTAGATTATTTCGGTCGATAACGGCGGCAAGATCGCCGAAGGAAAGTCCAAGCGCAGTTAATTTCGCTGGGTCTGGCTGCACATGATATTGTTTGACGAAGCCTCCGAGCGAGTCGACGCTAGCGACACCCGGCACGGTGCGCAGTTGCGGACGAATGATCCAATCTTGCACCGTTCGGAGATAGGCTTCTTTCTCCACAAAACTGTGCAGTATTATTCCCTCGGGCGTTAGATAATCGCCGTTTCGTTGCCAGCCCTGCTCGCCATCCATGGCGGTTGCGGGATCGAATTTTCTATAGCGAACCGTCCACATATAGATTTCGGACAGGCCAGTCGCGATGGGCCCCAGGCGCGCATCTACTTGAGGCGGAAACTCATCTCGCGCTTGCATCAAGCGTTCTGTAACTTGCTGTCGAGCGAAATAAATATCGTAGCTATCGCTAAAAACAGCGGTGACTTGCGCGAAGCCATTGCGAGATAGCGAGCGCGTATATTCAAGTCCTGGAATGCCCGCGAGTAAATTTTCAATCGGGAAGGTAACTTGTTTTTCTATTTCAAAAGCTGAAAGCGCAGGCGCGCGCGCATTAATTTGCACCTGATTATTTGTAATATCCGGCACGGCGTCGATCGGTAGGTGGGTCAAGGACCACGCTCCGAACATGCCAACAAGCGCGACTAGTAAAATGACTAGCCAGCGTTGATGGACTGAAAAGGAGATGATCCGCTGCATCATTGCTCGCTGCGTTACTCCTCTTGTATTTCGTTCTTGCCTGCTTCAGCCTTTAAGACGAAGCTATTGGCGATAACAATATTTTCACCCAGTTTAAGCCCCTCTAGCACCTCAACGGCGTTCTCATCGCTCGCGCCGATTTCTATTTGACGTTCTTCAAAGCCCTCTCCGACACGTACGAACACTGTTGGTTGATTGTGGATGAGCTGGAGGGCGGTACGGGGGATTAATATTTTTACCGGCGTTTGCGTCAGCGCGATTTCTGCGCTGAGCACATTGCCGGGATTAAGGGATAAATCTGGATTTTTGAAGGACGCCAGCACATGACCTGTGCGGGTTTCTGGCGTGATGAGGGAGCTTATCGCGCTGATTACGCCTGAGACCACGCTGCCGTTAGGTAATTTGAGTGTAACAGCTTGACCTTGGCGGATCGTCGCCAAATCACTGATTGGGGCCGCGAGATCGGCTTCTAGGACTGAGAGATCGGCCAGCACATAGATCTGGCTTTCTGGACTTACGGGTTGGCCGATATTGACTAAGCGTTCAATGACCCTTCCCGCGATGGGCGCGCGAATAGCCTTTTGCTGAAGGCGGTTGATTGGTTGTTGGGCGAGATCGGTAATTTCAGTTTCAGAAAGATCGAGCGCGGCGAGTTTTTGACGGGCGAGATCAAATTTAACTTTAGCATCGGCATAGAGAGTTTTGGCGCGTAAAAAGGTTTGCTCTGCAATAATTTTCTTCTCATAGAGGCCTTTTTCACGCTGGAATAATTGCTCTTGCAAATCGTGATTGACGCTTGCTGCAAGAAATTCGCTTTTTGCATCCGCCACTTCGCGCGACTCAATCACCGCAATGGTTTCATCGCGTTGGACATCAGCGCCTAAGCGCACCCGCATTTCTGCAACCACGCCGGAAACTTTTGCGGCGACGCGCGCGAGATGATCGGGATCTGGTTTTAAGGTGGCGGGCACCAGTAACCGTCTAAGTAGGACGCCAGATTTTGCTGGCGCAATTTCAATTTTTGCGGCGCGAATCTGCTCTGGGCTGAGAGTGATCAGGGCGCTCGCGAGAGCTGGCTGACTCGTCTGGTTCGGCGGGGTTTGTGCTGAGCGCCATTTACCAAGGAGAACAGGCAAAGCGGCGCCAACGATCAAGCTGATCGCGATTGTGAGGACGAGGAAGGCTTTGCGCTGCATTTTTACCTGTCGCAACCCTTTGAGCGTGGCCGCCGAAAGGGGCTTTTATTGCTAGCACTTGCGCGTCTTTGGAGCCATCAGAAGAGGCATTGAAAATGGGGATAAAGAGAGGGTGGGTCTTTGGGCTAAGCGAGACAAAAGAAAAAGCCCGGCCGCAGGGACCGGGCTTCATCAGATTGATTTTTAAATCAGATCAGTATTTCGCGACGATTGGCTCGCCAACGAATGGGTTAAAGTGC
>RFXM01000114.1 GCA_009921565.1 Methylocystaceae bacterium
CGTCGACGACGGCGCCGATGACCTGAGTGATGCGGCCCGTAGGATTATTGGCAGACATGTTTTGTCCTCGTCTTTTTTTGAACGGTCAGAGCGCTTCCGCGCCCGAAATGATTTCGATGAGTTCTTTAGTGATCATTGCTTGCCGCGAGCGGTTATAGAGCGTTGTCTGCTTGCGGATCATGTCACCAGCATTGCGTGTCGCGCTATCCATTGCGCTCATACGCGCACCTTGTTCAGAAGCAGCATTTTCGAGTAAAGCCCGAAAAACTTGCACGGAGATGTTTCTTGGCAACAAAGTTGAGAGAATCTCATCTTGGCCAGGCTCATACTCATAACAAGCCTGCGGCCCTTCCACAGCTGGGGCATTTTCATTCGCAGCTATTTGCGCCGGAATAAGTTGCTGCGCCGTAGGAATCTGCAAGATCACAGATTTAAACTTAGAGAAGAACAGCGTAGCGACGTCAAATTGCTCGGTCTCGAATAAACCAATGATCTTTTTGCCAATCTCATCGGCATTATCAAAGCCAATTTGACGCAATCCCCGCAGCTCTATCAATTCTATAATTTCTTTTTCGAATTGACGCCGAAGCTGATCATAGCCTTTTTTGCCAACGCAGATTATTTTGACCGTTTTACCCTGTGCTTGAAGGCGTAAGATGTGTTCTCTAGCCAAACGCACAATTGAAGAGTTGAAAGCCCCACAAAGGCCACGCTCGGCAGTCGCGACGACTAAGAGATGTACATTATCTTTCCCATTGCCTGCCAATAATTGCGGCCCGCCAGCTGATACCCCAGCTGCCAGATTGGCAAGAACGCCCTCCATACGCTCAGCATAAGGACGCGCCGCCTCGGCTGCAGCTTGTGCGCGGCGCAATTTAGCCGCCGCGACCATCTGCATAGCCTTGGTGATCTTCTGCGTCGCCTTGACGGAGGAGATACGATTTCGAAGGTCCTTCAACGAGGGCATATGTGTCTTCTTATTTTAAAATCTTTACGCATTATGATCGACGCATCAGCAGACTACGTATCAATCAAGCGAATGATTTTGCGAAATTCTCAACAACCGTTTTTAGCTTCGCCGCCACTTCGTCAGACAGATCCTTTGAAGCTCGGATGCTCTCAAGAATGTCGCCATGCTGTGATCGCAGCAAAGCAAGCAGACCATCTTCGAAAGCGCGGACGCGATTAACGGGCAAGGGGTCGAGGTAACCATTGACCCCAGCATAAATTACGCATGTTTGCTCTTCCATGCCAAACTGAGCAAATGCCGCCATCTCGCGATATTGCGCCAACTCGCCCTTAATTTTACCCGCAACCTTCTTGGTCGCCTTCGTCTGCGCCGATGAACCTACACGAGAAACAGACAAGCCGACATTCACTGCTGGGCGAATACCTTGATAAAACAGATCCGTTTCGAGGAAGATCTGTCCGTCCGTAATCGAAATGACGTTTGTCGGAATATAGGCTGAAACGTCATTGGCCTGAGTTTCGATCACAGGCAAAGCGGTCAGAGACCCGGCTCCTCGCTCATCGCTGAGTTTCGCCGCACGCTCAAGCAGACGCGAGTGGAGATAGAAGACGTCGCCAGGATAGGCTTCACGCCCTGGCGGACGACGTAACAGCAAGGACATTTGCCGATAAGCGACTGCTTGTTTGGAAAGGTCATCATAAATAATAACGGCATGCATGCCATTATCGCGGAAATACTCGCCCATAGCACAGCCTGCGAAAGGAGCCAGGAATTGCATAGGCGCGGCGTCAGATGCGGTAGCGGCGACGATAATTGAATATTCAAGCGCGCCACGCTCTTCTAATACCTTAACAAATTGCGCAACAGTCGAGCGTTTTTGACCGATTGCGACATAAACGCAATAGAGTTTTGCTTTCTCATCATCTCCGCTGTTGAGAGACTTCTGATTGAGAATCGTGTCTAGCGCGATTGCTGTCTTACCAGTTTGGCGATCGCCAATGATCAATTCGCGCTGACCGCGACCAATAGGAATGAGCGCATCAACGGCTTTCAGTCCCGTGGCCATTGGCTCATGCACTGATTTACGGGGAATGATGCCGGGAGCCTTGACGTCAACGCGCGCGCGCTTGGCTGCGTTGATTGGTCCCTTACCATCAATAGGGTTGCCTAAAGCGTCAACGACGCGACCCAGCAGCTCTTTGCCAACAGGGACGTCGACGATAGCGCCCGTGCGTTTAACCGTCTGGCCTTCCGCGATATCACGATCAGAACCAAAGATAACAATACCGACATTGTCGCTTTCAAGATTTAAGGCCATGCCGCGCACGCCATTCTCGAACTCGACCGTTTCGCCTGCTTGAACGTTATCTAGGCCATAGACGCGAGCGATCCCGTCGCCCACTGAAAGCACCTGACCTACTTCTGTGACTTGAGCTTCATTGCCGAAATTTGCGATCTCG
>RFXM01000115.1 GCA_009921565.1 Methylocystaceae bacterium
GCTCGCGTAAGCAGGAACTCATATCTTACCTTAGTCAAATTAGAGCGCTGCCAAATGAAACTACAAAGACACCCCTTACCGCATCCCAACGCCGACTTTGGTTTCTCGATAAGCTTTCTCTCCTAGGTCATGAATATACGCTAATGGCCGCATGGCGCCTTTGCAATCAAGGCAGCCTAGATGACTACGCACAACAACTCGATGATGCTCTCGCAGGCCTTGTGAGAAGACACCAAATTCTGAGTTATACCGTCAGCGACTCAACTGGTGAACCGCATCTGACGCCTCTTCCAAATGGATTCCCTGGGCTCCAAAGGGTCGAAGCGCCGGCTACCGCTGACGAAAGCGCCTTGCTCACAGCGGAAATGGCGCTGCCCTTTACCCTAGTAGGCGGCCCTCTTTTTCGAGCCCGGCTGATAACCGGCAACGGAATATCACCCATTTTTGTATTAGCAACGCATCACATTATCTCTGACCACGCGTCGATGGCGCTTATTATCCGCGATCTCTCCGCCTATCTATCTAAGTCGGCAGATGCTCTTCCGCCTGCTCCATCACTTATTGAGAGCTCCCTACCCAGCTCTCGTTCCCAGATGGATGTAGAGGAAGACCTGGCTTACTGGAAAACGCATTTAGAGGAAGCACCTGCAGATATTGCACTGCCCTTCGACCGACTCCGCCCTACAAGACGTTCAAACGTTGGCGCCGCTCTTCGCTTTTCGATTCCCGCCAATGCGGAATTGAATTCATTTGCCAGCCAACGAGGCTTAACGCCGTTTATGGCCTATCTCGCCGTTTATGCCCGCTTACTCGCAAACATCTCCGGTCAATCCGATCTCGTGATTGGCTGTCCTGTAAGCTCCCGCGACCGCCCCAATCTTATCAATGCAGTGGGCTTTCTTGTTAACACTTTGGCTCTGCGCATAAATTTGACTGATCCGGACGATGAAAAACTCCTGCAGCAAATCCGCCGAACAACGATCTCGGCTCTGGAACATCAATCTACACCCTTTGAAAGCATCGTTGCCGAATTACGGCCGCAACGACACCTAGATCGCAACCCATTATTTCAGGCCATGTTCCTGCTGCAGACTCAAGGTGTTCCTCAACTCAGCTGGCCGCAAGCCATTCCAGCG
This sequence comes from Methylocystaceae bacterium, assembly GCA_009921565.1. Classification (GTDB taxonomy): domain Bacteria; phylum Pseudomonadota; class Alphaproteobacteria; order Rhizobiales; family Beijerinckiaceae; genus Methylocystis. The sequence continues at coordinate 1,137 of RFXM01000115.1, forward strand.
GCCGTTGAGATACCGACCATGGCCCCAGAAGTTGATCTCTTCCTGCTAATCTCACGAGATGGGCAGCCTGAGGCTCCATACACGGCCCTTCTTGAATATGACCCAACTCTTTTTGACCGCGAAACCATCAATCATTTTGCCGCGCTGTTCGTTGCCGCCTGTCAAGATTTGGTTAGTGGAAAAAAAGAAGCAACTCCGCATCTTCCAATATCACGGACGATCGGGCCACAACGTCTCTTGCCAAAAGAGCACCTCGGCGAACAGCTCTTAGAGACGCTAACCTCTTCTGATGCTGATCGCATCCTGCTCGATCCAGACAAAGGAAATTGCGTTAGAGCCTCTGTCTTTCTCGATCATGCGCAAAGTCTCTTAGCTTTGGGACTCGAGGGCCCAGGTCTAGACCGCCTACCTATCCGTATAGCCCTAGAGGCCGGCCCACCTCTTGCCATAGCTGTGACGGCTTGCCTCATTGCGAAACGCCCGTTTTTAATCCTGCCACCAAGCTTAGAGGATGCAAGTCGCCTTAAAGAGTGCGAACGTCTCGGAATAAAACAATCAATCCGCTTCGACACAAAAATACAACAACTTGTCGTTGATGGTACGCCTGAGTTCAGCGCGCCTGCTCTAGAGCCTGGAGTGGCATATATTTGTTTAACCTCTGGCTCCACAGGGGAGCCTAAGGCTGTTCTCATTCCAGAATTGGCCTTACGCAACCATGCGCTTGGAGTAATCGAATTATTTCAACTGAGATCTCAAGACCGCGTCCTGGCCTTTGCCTCTCCGATCTTTGACGTCGCCTTAGAGGAGATCATACCGACACTCTTGTCAGGCGCATGCTTGGTTTTTTCTTCCTCAGATAAAACAACCGATCCTGCACGTTTTAATGAAGCACTTGCTCAACGCGCGATCAGCGTTGTGAATCTTCCTGCACCTTTTTGGCACGCTTGGACAGACTGGATGCTAGCCGAAACGCTTGCGCCTCCAGCATCTCTGCGTTTAGCCATTACGGGCAGCGATCGAGTGAGGCCGAACGCTCTCTTAGACTGGAAGGCGCGCTTCCCTCACATACGCACACTAGTCGGCTATGGCCCCACAGAAGCAACCATCACAACAAGTTTTTTATCCGACACAGCCTCCTTGCCTGAAACCTTGGCGAACGCACCACTGGGGACGCCTTTACCCAATACAAACCTGACGGTTCGAAATAGTTACGGTGAAATCGTTCCACTAAACTGCGTCGGTGAAATCGTCATTGAGGGAATGA
>RFXM01000116.1 GCA_009921565.1 Methylocystaceae bacterium
AGCAGAACAAGCCTCATTTCCGGCGTCCCTTCAGCTTGGTCTTGCGGATCAAGCCTTCATATTGTTGGGCCTGCATGTGACCATGGATCTGCGCAACCGTGTCCATGGTCACGCTCACCACGATGAGCAAAGATGTTCCACCAAAATAGAAAGGAAGATTTGCATAAGCGATGAGGCCTTCAGGGAGAAGACAAATAATCGCAAGATAGAGCGCGCCAAGCACCGTCACATGCATCAACACGCTGTCTATGTAAGACGCTGTGCGTTCTCCGGGACGAATGCCCGGAATAAAGCCGCCATGTTTTTTTAGATTATCCGCTGTTTCCGTCGGATTGAAAACGATCGCCGTGTAGAAGAAAGCGAAAAACACGATCAAGCCAACATAGGCGAGCATATAAAGCGGACGCCCGTGTCCAAAATAAGCTGAGATCGTCGCAAAAATACTATCTGAACCCGTCGACTGATAAAAATTTGCAACCGTTGTCGGCAACAACAATAAGGAGGAAGCAAAAATAGGCGGGATAACGCCTGCTGTATTTAATTTAAGCGGCAAGAAAGAAGTTTGCCCCTCATACACACGATTGCCATGCTGCCGCTTTGGATAGGTGATCAGCAATCGCCGCTGCGCCCGCTCCATGAACACAATGAAAGCGATGACAAAGAAAGACATGGTGATAACGCTGAGAATCAATCCTGTCGAAATAGCTCCCTGCCGTCCCAATTCCAAAGTGGAGACGATGGCTGACGGAAAAGCAGCGACAATGCCGGCGAAAATAATCAGCGAAGATCCATTGCCTATGCCGCGTGAGGTAATTTGCTCACCCAGCCACATCAAAAACATTGTGCCGCCAACCAGCGTCACAACAGTTGTAATTCGAAAAAATAGTCCTGGCTCTGTAACGACGCCCGCCTGACCCTCTAGGCCAATCGCCATTGCATAGGCTTGGAAGGTCGCCAAAACGACTGTGAGATAGCGCGTATATTGATTGAGAACTTTGCGTCCCTGCTCGCCCTCTTTCTTAATCGACTCGAGAGAGGGAAATACAGATGTGAGCAACTGAATGATAATTGAAGCCGAAATATACGGCATGATGTTGAGCGCAAAGATAGCGCGACGCTGCACTGCGCCGCCTGCAAACATATTAAAGAGCTCAAGCATTCCCTTGGACTGGCCAAAGAAACTTTTGGCGAATGCATCCGGATCAATGCCAGGCAATGGCACATAAGTGCCAAGGCGATAGACGATCAACGCGCCCAGAGTGAACCAGATGCGCTTTTTAAGTTCGTCAGACTTGCCAAAGGCGGAGAGATTGACGTTGGCCGCGAGTTGCTCGGCTGCCGATGCCATTGAAGAGCTCCCCTGATATGCGCCGCTTTATTGCGACATTTTAGTTTACGGTCACTGGACCGCGCGGCTTTGGTTCAGCCGACAGGATCCAAGGCTGTTAATTATGGCGATGCGACCGCTCTTTCGAGAGCGATCGCATAAATGTTTTTACTTACGCCGTCGCCGCGGATGTCTCAGCAACCAGCAATTTGATGGAGCCGCCTGCATTTTGAATAGCCGCGACAGCGCTTTTCGACGCAGCCGCTACTTCAAACGTCAGCTTCGCTTTGATCTCGCCTTGACCAAGGATTTTCACGCCGTCGCGCGGCTTAGAAACCAGGCCTGCAGCAATCAATGCATCCAATGTTATGGGCGACTTCGCATCAAGTTTACCAGCGTCAACGGCTTGCTGAATCCGTCCAATATTCACCTCATTATAGTGAATCGTGAAAGGATTGTGGAAACCGCGCTTAGGCAAGCGACGATGCAGCGGCATTTGACCGCCTTCAAAGCCCTTGATCGCAACGCCTGTGCGCGCCTTTTGACCCTTTACGCCGCGGCCGCCTGTTTTTCCCTTGCCAGATCCAATGCCCCGACCTACGCGGATGCGCTCTTTAATGGATCCTGGATTGTCCGAGAGTTCGTTGAGTTTCATTGACCCGCCCTCACTTCTCGTCGACAATTTTGACGAGATGCGCCACTTTGGCGATCATCCCGCGTACTGCTGGCGTGTCTTCTAATTGGCGACGACGTCCAATACGCGTCAAGCCGAGACCAACAAGCGTTTGACGCTGGCGTTCTGGTCGTCCAATTGAACTACCGATCTGCTCAACGGTGATGTGTTTGCCCTTTGCCATGGCTGAGCCTCTCCTCACGCGTCAACGGCGTCAGCGTCGACGCCTTGGCGGCGAGACTGCAACACCGATACTTTTAACGTGCGGCGCGCTGCAACCGAACGTGGAGAATCCTCACGCGTCAGCGCATTAAAAGTAGCGCGGATCATGTTGTAGGGATTTGACGATCCTTGGCAAGGATCGTCAAATCCCTACAACAT
>RFXM01000117.1 GCA_009921565.1 Methylocystaceae bacterium
CGCCAGGCGCTTGCGCCACGAAGTCCTGTCTCAGCAGATTTGCCGTAATGATGGATCGGGATCACGACGAGGTTGAGGCGATCCGATAGCTCTTTGAGATAGCGAATGACGGCTGTGGCTTTGGAATTATCGTTTTCATCTTCAATCGCGAAACAGGCCGCCAATGTGTCACAGATTACTGCGCCCAATCTGACACCGTGATCCTTGCGAAACTTCCGATCAACGGCGCCCAGTCGGGTGATGAGATCGCGGATACGCCGCGTGTCGGCGAGATTTGGAACATCTGCCTGCCAGGCAATCGGAAGGAGCTGGCTGGTGGTTTTCCGCTCTCGAGCAACTTGTATGCGACTGGCTAAGGTATGCGCGCCTTCAGCGGCAAGAATAACCACGCCAACGCGTTCAAGTGTTGGTTGAGAGAAAAAGGAGATGCCGCTAGCAAGGCTCACCGCGAGATCAACGGCGACAAAGGTTTTCCCCGCGCCAGATTGGCCGCCAATAAAGCAAATGCCTTGTTGGGGAATGAGCTTTTTTACAAGCTGGGGAGGGGGATTGGGTGGCACATCTCCATCGAAAATAAAGTCCTTGAGAAGACCATCGTTAGCTATTGTCTGGTTAGCGTGATCGTTGGTAATTGGTGGTGTATTTTCTTGACCTGTTATGTCCGTGGTGGGTTTTTTCTGGATCAGCTTTAAATCAGGTAGGTCAGGGTGTGGATGATTCATTCCCGCTAAGAGACCGGAAGAGAGCGTCCGCTGCACTTCACCAGGGCTCTCTGTGCTTAGTCCATTAACCAGACAGGCCAGTTTCAGGGCGCTTTCGACTTCATTTCGAGATAGCCAATCCCGAGCAACAAAGCCTCCTAGTCGAAAGGCGACGTTGTTAAGTGTCGTGTTCCGTATACCGCGTGCTGCAGTTGAAAGCCGATTTGTTTCTTCTTTTAAGGCAACCAAAGCATAAGCGAATGGGTCCGTTCTAGAGGAAATGGGTTGGTTATGCTTTTTATTCAGACCAGCCTCAGCAGGTTGAATGATTGATGTGATGCATTTGCGGATCAGCTCAGAGAGCTTTTCAGGCATCTGGGGTAGGGTAGATGTAGCTTTCGCCTCCAGTAGGTCTGGAGTGCTAATCTTTTGAGCCCAGCACGCTCCTGAGGCGCGGGTTGACCCAGGCGCAATGACATAGCCCCCGTCGCCCCGAACATCGATCCCAGGAGGTAAGGTGCCTCGAGCGTTTCGAAATCTATTTTGATCAGCTTGTGCAAAATAAAGATGCAGACCATTGCCGGCTGTCTCAACAATAGGACAGCCGACACTGGTCAAATCTGAACCAAGAATTTCTTGAAGATGCGCTACGCCATCGACTTCAGCATTGTGCCGATCGGCGTCAATAACGACAATTTCGCTTTTTGCGCAATCGATCGCGATTAATGCATGGGGATTGACTCCCCACCATTGAGATATTTTTTTCTGATCGCGCGTTGAAGCTTTTCTCCAGGAAGAGACAAGAGGCGTTTTGTCGCCTACGCAGCCATGCTTTGACTGGCAAGGGAAGATATAAAAGCCATGCTGGGCGAGATCCAGAGCGACGAGGCCATTAGAAGAAAGTGGAGGCGACTTCTGCGAACCAATGTGGCCGTCGTCGGTCTGAATAACTGCATTGCTAGAAGTGAGTTGATCACTCACCCATAAGTCCCAGGCTGGATTGAATGTAACGTTTTGCATCCGGTCCGTAGACGCCGCTGCTTCTACGTCCAATTTTTCGTAACGCGACCTTCCCAGCCTTCACATCTTCGTAGAAACTTGTCTTTCCCTTACCAGCCAGGCTCCAGACTTCCTGTGGTCTTAATACACCATGCAATAATCGCTCGCTTAGACTGAATAAATTATCCTTAGCTCTGGGATTTTTTTTATTTATCTCATTCATAAAAGACTCTCCTGTTCATAAGCGTCGGACGCTGAACAGGATTATGAAGACAAAGTTTTTTATTGAACGCAATAGGTCCGACGATGATGAAAAATTAGTAATGTAGTAGTATTGAGTGTAATAGGAATTAATAGAAACTTCCTGAGTGGATGAGAGAAGTATAAAAAAATATTTTTTATTTTTATGGAACCAATTAAAAATTGGAGACTATCAAATAGTATGTCCAAAATAGTCAGTAATGTTCGCCGGTTGTCATATCAGTCACTGTATCGCTCGAGGATTGTCTGAGCATCTAAGATCTCTTGAGCGCAGGTTCCCCCTGATTGAAAAATGGGCGAAGAC
>RFXM01000118.1 GCA_009921565.1 Methylocystaceae bacterium
TAAGGCTAATGTATTTATATGAGACGATCCGCTAGTTTCCTTTCCTGCATGCGTAGAGCCACCAGACGACGAGAAGACTGACGTCTCAACCTCAGTATCCTGATGCAACACCCTTGACTCATCAGGATACGACGAGGCCCTACGCGTGGAATCTATCTCGCTTAACAGGCGATCATAAATTGAGCTTGTTGTAATCAGACGCTTGGCGTTGCTATCTGTGAGCATGAAGTTAAGGCGTTCAACCGGGTATTCTGGATCAAGCGGCAGGTAAGCAGCGCCGCTTTTGAGAACGCCCAACAAAGACACAACCATCTCAATCGACCGATCAAGCGCGATCGCAACAATATCCTCTGGACCAATATTTTGTTCGATCAGATAACGCGCAAGCTGATTGGCTCTGTTATCTAGATCACGATAGCTAACCTCCTCATCCCCGAATATGAGCGCAATCGCGTCAGGACTCTTCTCAACCTGAACCGCAAATAAATCTGGCAGCGTGGTTGTGGGGATCTCTTTCTGCGTGTCATTAAACGTAGAGATGACTTGTGTGCACTCATTTTCTTCTACTAGCGCGATCTCGCCAATATAAGTCCCCGCCGATGACTGGGAGATCGCCTCAAGAACATGCGTAAGACGCCGACCAACCGCTGCAATCGCCTCACGATCAAGCTTCAATCGATCATAGGTAAAACGAAGTCGCGTTGCAGAGCCGGGCAAAATCATAAGCGACAGCGCATAATGCGTCGCATCACGGCCCTTAAAATTAACAATCTCAATATCTGAGTCGATCTGTCCAGCTTCTGTCGCTATGGGATAGTTCTCATAAACAAATAGCGTCTCAAAAAGACTTTCTCCGCCCATAACCCCTGCACAGCGCTGGATCTCGCTCAGTGAGAGATGCCCATGCTCTTCTTGTCGCGCCTGCTCTTCCTGCAAATCACGAAGCCATTCAGACAGATCGTCCCCAAGACCGATCTCGCGTCGTATCGGCAAGGTGGCGATATAAATCCCCACCGCACGCTCAATCCCAACACGATCCCCAGAGCGACCGCTGCGCGTCACCCCAAGCGTCATCTCCGCACGTCCATTCAAACGCGCAAGAAGAAGCATATACGCGCCCTGATACACCGCAGATAAGGTCAGACCATGGGAACGCGCATAAGCCTCTATCTGTCTGGAGACCTCAGGCGACAGGCTGATGATATGTTCCCCTATGCCAGCTTCCGGAATGCGCGCCTTGGGAAGACCAAGCGCGCCTGACGCCTCGGCGCCCACAAAATGATCCCGCCAATAGCCAAGCGCCGCTGTGCGATCCTGTCTGGATAACCACGCAAGATGATCGCGCCACTCATAAATCGCGGGCAGATCTTCGTCGCGATACAGCGACCATAAATCCTCTAAAAGGAGTGGCGTCGACCAACCATCTAAAATCGCATGATGGTTCGACAGCAAAATAACATGGCGATCCGCACTCTTCTCAATCAGACGAACGCGAAGCAACGGACCCCGCGCAAGATCAAACGCCTCAGCATGATCCAGCTGCAGCCAGTTCTCAATGCTACGTCCTACTTCCTGCTCAAGACGCCAATCCAATCCGCTCTTGCTAATAACGCCAAGACCACGATCAAGCGCCGCAAAAGGCGCCCGCAGCCGTAATATCTCATGACGCGCAACAAGTCGCTCAAACGCCATCTTCAAGCGCGCAACATCAAGACGTCCCTGCAGCTCAAAGACAAACTGAACATGATAGGGATCGTTGCACCGCTCTCCTCCTTGCGACCAGCTCTCATAAACAAGGCCCCATTGAAGCGGCGCAAGCGGCACAACTTCCTCAAACATTGGATCAACCGTCAGCTGATCTAAAAGCGATTGATCAAGTCCCCCCTGCTTCGCTAATGGGAAGTCAGACGGCGTCAGCCGTTGTTCAAGCGGCGCCTCCTGGCAATGTCTTGCTAACGCAACAAGCGCGTGATGATACCGCTCCGCAAGATCCCGGATTGATCCTTCTCGATGCGCCTCCGGATGATACGTCCAATTAATCCTTAAACATCCGCTTCCATCCAATACGGCATTCACATCAATCAGATGAAAACGCTGACGCTGAGGATCATCTTCACCGCCAACGAGTCCACTTTGTAAAAGACGCCAGCTCGCGTCACGACGATCTAACTGACCCTCTTGCTGA
>RFXM01000119.1 GCA_009921565.1 Methylocystaceae bacterium
CGCGATCGCGCCAAGGATATGGTCAGCGACTATGCGAAAGCGACAGAGTTCCAGGAAATCTCGATAAGAGATACTGCATCATATGATCAGGACCTCAACCTGAGAAAATTTGCTCCTCAAAGCGAGATCAAAATCCCCCCAGCCCTCATCCAGAAACAGGCTTCTCTCTTTGCCAGCCGGCGCGGCATTGGCTTAGAGACTGAGGCTGACGCCAAGATCGATGCAAAGCCTGAGCGCAGTCGCTATCGCGGGATCTTTGCTAATTTTACTCCAGCTACTGCATCCGCGCATCAAAAAGAAGTTCCAGAGCAACAAACACTATTCTCCGCTCAAGAGCGCCGCGCCCGCGTTCACGAAGCCATCCAAAAACACGCTCGCAGCGTTGAAGATATTTTTGAGATGCAGGAAGCCAAGCTCCCTGTCCTTCCAGATCAGCGCGCTGCGCTTCAACAAAACAGGAAAAACCTCGACGCCTTCAATCCGAATTATTCGAAAGATCTTGAGCAAGCCTACATGGGCGATCGGTCACTGGCCCAAGAAACAACAAACGGCAATCCGCGACGCGCCATCCAGGTTCTGCAAGTAGAAGCCGAGATCCGCGCTAATCCCAATCTACGCGCCGATCGCTTTGTTCAAAGCTGGCAGGCGCTCAGCCGTCAAAGAGACGAACAACTGATGAAAAGGGATTTTACCTCACGCCAAAGCCTTACCGACTCAATGGGCGAAATGGCGCGAGGACTCGAACGCGATCCACAACTCGAATCCATCCTGCGCAATCGACAGAAAGATCTTGGGCTCACCCCGGGCCTTGAGCAAAGCATCTCACGCAGTCTGCTCATTCAACTGGGCCTAGAACGGCAGCGTAATCTAGGCCTCAGCCTTTAATCATCTCCTTTTGAAGGAAGAGTAATTTGGATAAAAAATCAGCCAATCCAAAACAAGATACTCTGGATCCAGCAGCAAAAGCCTTTGAGGCGTTACGTGACGAGGTCTTAGACCTACGTCGATCGATTAATCAACTCTCTCAAAATATCCAGCTCATACCAACCCAAGACTATCGCAGGACGCTTGCCCAGATCCTGCGCGCTCAGGAGAATATGTCAGGAGAAATTAAAGAACTAAAATCTCATCCAGCAATAAACCTCACGCCAGAAGGATTCATAAATAAGCTCGAAGAGATTAAAGATCGCGTCCTCGAGAGAGAACGCAAATCACTCAAAGAGACAGAAGACATGCTTCGCTTCAACAGCAATACAATCGGAAACTGGATCGAGCAGGCAAGAGAAGCCAATCGTCAGAACTGGTGGTTGGTTCTGGTGGGGTGTGTTGGATTATGTATTGGCGGGCTTATTATTTTTATTCTGATAAGAAAATAATTTTTTATAACAACACGCAATAAGAAAAATGATTAAGCAGCTGACTGAGTATCAAGGCTACGAGCTTTGAGAGGATTTGGCAGCAAGAGGGGCTCAGGGTTTCAAGTGAGTAAGCCGAGCATAAGCGGCTTTAACTGTATGATGCTAACTAACTTGTAACGCAACAACGAGAATGCTAATAAAACGAAACCCTCAGTCAGATTGCTCGAACAGAGAACTTCTGGAAATTCGTAAGATCTCGAGGGGAAGCTGACACCACAAACGGAGCAGATAATGACAACCGAAAAACGTCTCGATGACTACACGATTGATGGCGACGTCCACAAAGTCCTCATTAATGACGAGGGACAATATTCCATTTGGCCAGCAGGCCAAAAAGCTCCAGATGGATGGAAAGAAGTCGGACCAACCGGCACAAAAGCCGAATGCTCAGCTTACGTTGACGCGAACTGGTTAGATATGCGCCCCATTAGCTTACAAAGAGCAATGGCCAAAAACGCACATTAAATTCAGGCAAAGCTTTGTCAAATTGGACCTGATTACCAAGCCACGTGAGATGTCAAATTTTGAGGAGCTCTTATTAAAACATTTTGCCCATCAGGCAACAAGGCACCACACCACCATTAAGGAAAATATTACAAAAAATTCTTACACAGGAAAATAGAATGAGCAATGATGTTCCTGTCTTCTTAAAACCCAATGTCGTTATTGAGCCATTAGTGATGCGTTGGTATGCATGGACACATCTTATATCTCCGGCAACG
>RFXM01000120.1 GCA_009921565.1 Methylocystaceae bacterium
ATGGGTCTTGTTCATCGTCATTGCGGGTGGGCTATTCTACATGGCTCAACATCAACAAACTCGCACAAGTGGAAGAGAAATCACCTACAGCGAATTACTCGTTCAAATAGATGGCGGGCGCGTTCATGATGTGATGATTTCTGGAAATGAAATATCCGGGCATTTTAAAGACAATCGCTCTTTCCAGACCTATGCCCCTGCTGATCCTTCGCTGATACAGAAACTTCAATCCGCAAATATCCAGATTACAGCGAGACCAGAACATGATGGCCCTGGAGGGTTTTGGACGAGCTTATTGGTGAATGCTTTGCCGCTTCTGTTGTTCATTGGCGTATGGATCTATATGGCTCGCCAGATGAATGGGATGGGTGGTCGCGGTGGACCCATGGGCTTCGGCAAATCCAAGGCCAAGCTCATGACTGAGACAGAAGGTAGAAAAACCTTCGAAGATGTCGCTGGCGTGGATGAGGCCAAAGAAGATCTTCAGGAAATCGTTGAGTTTCTGCGCGAGCCCCAAAAATTTCAGCGCCTCGGAGGTCGGATTCCCCGCGGAGTACTGCTCGTCGGCCCTCCTGGCACAGGTAAAACGCTTCTTGCCCGCGCAATAGCAGGCGAGGCTGGAGTTCCATTCTTCTCGATCTCAGGTTCTGACTTTGTTGAGATGTTTGTCGGCGTTGGCGCGTCGCGGATTCGCGACATGTTTGAGCAAGCAAAGAAAAACGCGCCTTGTATAATCTTTGTTGACGAAATCGATGCGGTTGGACGCCATCGCGGCGCAGGTCTGGGCGGAGGCAACGATGAGCGCGAACAAACTTTGAATCAGCTCTTGGTTGAAATGGACGGATTTGAGGCAAATGAAGGCATCATTTTGATTGCAGCCACCAACCGCGCGGACGTGCTGGATCCAGCCTTACTGCGTCCGGGTCGTTTTGATCGTCAGATTCAGGTGCCTAACCCTGACTTTATTGGTCGTGAAAAGATACTAAAGGTTCATGCGCGCAAGGTGCCGTTGGGGCCTGACGTCGATCTGAAGGTTGTCGCGCGTGGAACTCCTGGATTTTCTGGCGCGGATTTGATGAATTTAGTCAACGAAGCGGCATTACTTGCAGCTCGACGGTCTAAAAGGATCGTGACGCGTCAAGAATTTGATGATGCGCGGGATAAAATATTGATGGGTGCTGAACGCCGCACCCTGATGATGACTGAAGAAGAAAAGCGTCTTACAGCCTATCATGAAGGAGGGCATGCCCTTGTCTCGCTAAACATGACGGGCTCGACCCCAATTCATAAGGCAACCATTATCCCTCGCGGTGGGGCATTAGGCATGGTTCAGACCTTACCTGAGCGGGATCAAATATCTCAAAGTTATGAGCAGCTAATCGCGATGCTTGCGATGGCGATGGGCGGACGGGTAGCTGAAGAGCTGATTTTTGGCGCAAACAAGGTAACCTCTGGCGCTGCATCGGACATTCAGCAATGCACGCGCGTCGCCCGCGCAATGATCACACAACTTGGTTTTTCCGATAAGCTTGGCACTGTGGCTTATTCAGAGCCCCAGCAAGAGCAGTTCCTGGGATATTCCTTAGGGCGCACCCAGTCTCTGTCTGAAGCAACACAACAGCTCATCGATGCCGAAGTGAGGCGGTTGGTTCAGGAGGCCTATGATACGGCGACGCGTATCCTAACGGAAAAGCGTGCGGATCTGGAAACTTTGGCAAATGGCCTGCTTGAGTTTGAGACGCTGTCAGGTGAAGAAATCGTTGGTCTTTTAGCTGGCAAACGCCCAGTCCGCGAAGATGCGAATTCCCTTGGTAACTCTTCCTCTGGAGGGTCGTCTGTTCCAAGTTCAGGAGATAAGCCGGAAGCAGATTTAAGCGGGATGGCGCCCAATCCGGCCTGATGAGCTAAGAGGAACAAGTAACAAAAAACTAACTAAGCCCGGCAATGCCGGGCTTTTTTATTGCGCCGCACAAAATGTTGAGGAGATTGAGGGCTTGTTTGGCGGTCTCAGCGCACAATATGGCGAGTATCCGACGGTATATTAAATTTTATTTAGGTATCGTCGTAGCAGGAAAAATAGTTTTCCTTGCTTTGCAAAGTTGGAGAAAATTCTATGAGTTCAACGACTG
>RFXM01000013.1 GCA_009921565.1 Methylocystaceae bacterium
ATCTTGGCGGCGGCGCGACCATTGCGCTTGTAGATTTCCGTCAGCATATTGACGTCGGCCGTGGCGGTCTGAGGATTAAAAGAGGTATGCGCTTTTGTCCGCAGCTCTGGTAAGATTTTATCCGATGGGATCTTACTGTTGCCCTCAATAGCGACACGATTAACTGAACCGCCCTCGGTTACGCGAATAATGACGCGATTTCCCTGACGGCTGGCGGATATCGTGGAATAGCGCCCTGTAGCGCGCAGCGCTTCTAAACCCTTATCAATTTCAGCCTGGCTCGTACCAGTAAAGAAGGATTTGATATTTTCGGCGTCCGCGCGGTCACCCGACACGACGATTTCCGGCGCCGCCATAACAGGCGCTGCCGTCGCGAGCGCAAAAAAGAGCGCTGCTGCGAAAAGAGACGTCGATTTCCAAATGCCGCGTGTAAAGTACATGTATTATCTCGTTTTCAATGCTCAATGCCCCGAAGGCGCATATGCGCATTTTATCCAAATTCGGCGCCGTCCATCAGAGAATCGCCTCTTCCGAAACTCACCCCGGAAGCGTGCAGAATCTTACGATTCCCCTCTTTAGGCCTCGACCTTACCTACATATCTTGAAAGGGTAATGAATTAATAATGTGTCGAAGACGTGGCGTAAAAGCCATGATTCATGGTCAGCAAAGGGTTAACGAACGACCGGAATCAGCCAAAAAACGCCTCTTAGAGGGGGGAAGCGCCAATGAACGCCCTCACGAGGCTCCGCCCGCCCACTTAGCAATGAGTCGGGCGAGATCATTGTAGGTTGAGAAAATCATCAAAGCGCCAACCATCGCCAACCCCAGCCGAAAAGCAAATTCTTGCGCCCGCTCGTTAAGCGCGCGCCCCTGAAGAGCCTCAATGCCATAAAAGAGCAAGTGTCCCCCATCCAGCAGCGGCACGGGTAATAGATTTAAAAGTCCAATGGATACCGATAAAATTGCGATCAGATTGAGAAAAGGGGCAAGGCCGACTTTTGTAACAGCCTTGGCCATTTGACCGGACATTTGCGCGATGCCGATGGGCCCAGACAATTGATCTGCGCTCTCACGTCCGGTCACAAGGCCAAGCATATAGCCGCCCGTGCGGGATGAGATTTGCCAAGTTTCTTCAACCGCCAGATATAAAGACTGTCCCAAGCCATAACGCTCGTCACGCACATCTTCGGCAATTGTTGACGCCTGCAACCCCAGCATGCCAATGCGCATGGTGCCTACTGGATTTTTGATTTCTTTCCAGGCCGGCGTGGCAAGAAGCGAGAGGTCTTGATTATTGCGCCGAATAACGAAGGAGAGCGGTTTCTCTGCTGAGACAGAAACAATTTCTTGCATTTTAGCAAAGCTAGAAATTTCTACGCCATCAATACTAAGGATCAAATCGCCTGGTTGGAAACCTGCCAACTGGCCTGCGCCACCCTCTACAACAGTACCAACGCGCGGAGCCAAAACAGTTCGACCATTAAAGTAAAGCAGCCCAGTAAAGATAACGATCGCAAGCAGAAAATTAGCTAATGGACCAGCGAAGACAACTGCTGCGCGCTTGCTGAGAGATTGCGCCGCAAAGGTCACGGCGCGTTCTTCAGGCGACATCGCATTTATAGCGTCAGGATCCGCAACGCTTGCGCCATTGGCGTCGCCGTGAAATTTAACATAACCGCCTAAGGGAATAGTCGCGATCCGCCACCGCGTGCCATAGCGATCCATACGCGCCCATAATTCTGGACCAAAGCCGATTGAGAAAGCGTCAACCTGTATGCCACACCAGCGACCGACGATAAAATGACCATATTCATGCACAAAAACGACAACGCTCAAGACGATAATAAAAGGAATGAGATAGAGTGCGAAGGTCGTGAGAATATCCATCTTTCGCCTTCCTGACGCGTTAAGGCCGCAGGACTGTTAGCGCAGCCAATAAGAATTAATGTATCGTCGACTCAAACGCGGGATCTGTAATCGCTAATTTTTTACGCGAACGCGTGCGTACCAATCGATCAACATCAAGCGCCTCGTCAATCGTTGTGGGCTCTTTTGCATAGCCCTCGCGAAGCGCGATGGCGCAAGCTTCCTCGACATGGTGGGCGATGCCTGAAAATGCAATCCGTCGATCTAGAAAGGCTTCAACAGCAATTTCATTTGCGGCATTGAGAACTGTTGTGAGCCCGCCACCCTGAGCTAAGGCGTCCAGCGCTAAGCGAAGCGCTGGAAAACGATCAAAATCAGGAGCTTCAAAGGTCAAAGTCGCAATTTTTGCAAAATCTAATCGTGGCGTGGGCGCAGCCAAACGATCTGGGAAACCTAAACAATGCGCAATCGGCACACGCATATCCGGCGCCGCGAGGCCAGCTGTGACAGAACCATCCGAGAATGCGACCATGCCATGAACAATTGATTGTGGATGAACCACAACTTCAAGCTTTGCCGCTGGAACGCCAAAGAGATGATGGGCCTCAATTAATTCAAGGCCCTTATTCATCATCCCTGCTGAATCAATCGTGATCTTGGGTCCCATAGCCCAATTTGGATGATTGAGCGCTTGTTCTACAGTTGCCTCGGCAATTTGCTCTTTCGTCCAGGTTCGAAAAGGGCCGCCCGAAGCGGTAACAATCATGCGCTCAATTCGATCGGGATCTTCGCCGCCAAGCGCTTGAAAAATTGCGTTGTGCTCACTGTCGACAGGTAAAAGGCGCACATTCTTTTGTCGAGCTGTGCGCATAAAGGGCGCGCCGGCGCAGACAAGACATTCCTTATTCGCCAGCGCGACATCCTTACCTGAGGCAAGTGCGGCATGCGTAGGCTCAACTCCTGCAGCGCCGACAATCGCCGATACGATGAGATCGGCGTCTCTTAAGGCGGCCTCAATAACCGCGGCTCGACCTGCGCCAACCTGAATATTCGTTCCAGCCAGCGCCTCCTTAAGGGCGGCATAGGCGTTTTCATCGCGAATTGCGACAAATTCAGCTTTCACACGACGGGCGATATCCGCCAGTCCTGCAACGTCTTTGCCGCCCGCGACAGCAGATACAGAGAAAATATCAGGGTTTCTCTCAAGAAGATCCACAGTGGATCTTCCAACCGAGCCCGTAGCTCCCAGCAGCGAGATGCGCCGAGGAGATTGTGGCGGTGATTTTTGAGAATAATCGTTGGTCAATGACATTGAGTTTTGTCTACCAGAAGAAGAAGCCGTCCGCCACTGAGCCTGGGGAATGGGTAAAACCCAAAAGCGATGCGTAAATCACGGCGAAAATGAAAGCATCAAGCCTGTCCATCACGCCGCCATGGCCAGGAATGAGGTTACTCGAATCTTTAACACCAAAGGTTCTTTTTACCGCAGATTCAAAGAGATCACCACATTGAGAGACCACGGCGACGCTTAGGGCGAGCAAAAGCGTTGGAAAACTCTCATAGGGCGTTTCGTCAAAGAGGCGCAGGGTCAAGAGACCGCAAAAGGCGCCGCAGACCAAGCCGACAATTGATCCAGACCAGGTTTTGCCAGCCGAAACCGCTGGCCACAGCTTGGGGCCGCCAATGAGACGCCCACCGAAATAGGCAAAAATATCGGCTCCCCAGACAATCGCAAAGAGAAAGGCGATTGCTTCCAGCCCATGATTAGGCGAAAGCCGCAACAGACAAACGCCTGTGACAAGCAAAGCGGCGTAAACAATGCCTCCCCCCGCCCAGAGACGACGTCCTTTTTGGGCAAGGCACGCGGCTAACGCCGCAGTGAAGAGGATAAGAACAAAAACGCCAGTAAGATCATGTCGCCAACTCAACCAAGCGACCAGCGCACAACCAAAGACGCCGAGCGCGCTCCGAAGATGAGCCCGCTGGGGGGAAATGAGATTCTGCCATTCCCAACTCACCGCGCCAGCAGCAATGAACCAAAATAAGACAAATAATTTTCCGCCCATGATCACAGTGACAAGCGCAGCAATGATCAAAATAATCGCAGAGATTAATCGCGGCCAAAGATCCACAAAAGGCGCTGGATTACCTGGTTTCTTGATTGAATTGAGCGTCACGAAGCGGACTTTTTGCTCAATTGCGGCGCCGTTAACCCACCATACCGCCGATCACGGTGCATATATTCAGCGATTGCAGAAATGAAAGCCGCGCGATCAAAATCCGGCCAAAGAACAGGCAAGAATACAAATTCAGAATAAGCGGCTTGCCAAAGTAAAAAGTTCGATAATCTTTGTTCGCCTGATGTACGAATAATTAGATCAGGATCAGGAATATCATTAGTTTCGAGTTCTGCGCCAAAACAATCAGCATCTATGTCGTCTAAGTGTAATTTTCCCTCCTTAACGCGCTGCGCCAGACGTCGCGCCGCTGCTGCAATCTCCTGCCGCGCGCCATAATTAAACGCCACAACCAAGACGAGCCCAGTATTGTTTATTGTAACAGATTCAGCCTCAATCAAGAGCTGAGCGATATCTGGCGCAAGCCCCTGACGTTCGCCTATGATGCGCACGCGAACATTATTGGCGTTGAGTTCAGCAAGATCATTACGAATAAAAAGATGCAAAAGCCCGAGCAGGCTTTGCACTTCATCAAAGGGCCGCGTCCAGTTCTCGGCTGAAAAAGAATAAACCGTTAAATAACCAATTTTGAGATCAATAGCGGCGCGAACAGCGCGACGCAAAGCCTCTACGCCCCGTCGATGGCCCTCAAGGCGCGGTAACCCGCGCTGCGTCGCCCAACGCCCATTTCCGTCCATGATGATCGCAACATGACGGGGCGCCGATCCAGTGTCTGGATCGCGGATGGCTCTATCCTTAGAAGCGCTTCCCGACATTACTATTTCCAAATCGCCTAACTTCAGAGGTCTGCAGACAATTTTTACTTATACTTGCATGATTTCCTTTTCCTTAGTCGCCAAAGCAGCGTCAATTTCTTTTATTGTTTCATCTGTCGCTTTTTGCACTTCAGTCTCATGACGTTTTTCATCGTCTTCAGGAATAGCATGGTCTTTAAGAAGCTTCTTTAAGACATCCAGTCCATCGCGTCTGACATGACGCACAGCAACCCGCGCCTCTTCTGAATATTTATGCGCGACTTTGACCAATTCTTTACGGCGCTGTTCATTTAATTCTGGCATCCGAATACGTAACATCTGCCCTTCAACCGTGGGCTGAAGACCCAGGTTGGCCTCCCGAATGGCCTTATCAACAGCGATCACGAGAGCTTTATCCCAGACTTGCACGGCAAGCAGTCGCGGCTCTGGAACGCTGATGGTCGCCACCTGATTCAGAGGCTGATGCTGCCCATAGGCGTCAACATGCACGGGCTCTAATAGGCTCGCAGAAGCGCGGCCAGTACGTAACCCGCCGAACTCATGTTTGAGAGTCGCGACAGCTCCTTGCATCCGCCGCTTAATATCAGCGAGGTCAAATGTCTCAGCCATTGTGTCAAATACCTGTCTTTTATTGTTTCAAATCACAAAATCGCCCGTAGGCTTATACACGCCAGCCTTTATGGCATGATTTTCATAAACTCGTGAATAAGGCGCAAATACTGCTCCACAAGCTCAAGGCGACACAAGGGTCGCGCGTCCCTTACCCGCAAGCGTTTCAGCAATTGCGCCCGGCGCAGCGATGGAAAAAACGACTATGGGTATTTTATTTTCACGCGCCAGCGCAAAAGCCGCCGTATCCATCACTGCCAGATTTTGGCTGATTGCCTCATCATGGGTCAACTTTTCGTAGCGTCGCGCCCCAGGATCAAACTTGGGATCAGCGGTATAGACCCCATCAACTTGCGTGGCTTTCAACACAGCGTCAGCGGAAAGTTCAGCAGCCCGCAGAACGGCTCCCGTATCGGTCGTAAAAAACGGATTGCCTGTACCGCCTGCCGCTATCACGACGCGCCCCTTTTCTAAATGGTGCAAGGCGGCGCTGCGCGAAAACGACTCACAAATGGACGGCATTGGCACAGCGGAGAGGCACCGGGCCGCCTGGCCAGCCGCCTCAACCGCTTGCTCCAGGGCGAGGCCGTTCATTACTGTCGCCAACATGCCAATTGAATCAGCGCGGGCGCGTTCAATGCCGCTATCTGCGCCCTTGATTCCCCGAAAGAAATTACCCCCGCCGACAACAACAGAAAGCTGGTGTCCCGCCCCCGCCGCTGCAGCGAGATCGCTGGCGATGCGCGCTAAAGTTGACGCGTCGAGGCCTTGAGGCGCTGGACCTTGGAGCGCCTCGCCTGAAAGTTTGACGACCACCCTTTTCCATTTCAACCCGGCTACAGCTGAGGCCAAAGCTTCTCTCCAGATAGATCGTTGCGGCAAACAGACTGTTCATACAAAAGCCTGTGGCTCGCCGGCAAGCCAAGAACTCTGAAACAAGCCAAGTTTCTGTGCGCTCAGCGCAAACGTTGACAATGTTTTAATATCTTTTCTAGGCAAGAGTGGCGTTCTTTAGAACCTATTAAGCATGAATAAAGCCTGATTTGAAAAATATCAGCGGAGGTGAACGACCCAAAAACTGAAAAAAACCCTATAATAATTATAAAAAATCGCTTCACCCATGATTTCCTAACACTTCGTTTATTCTTTCCGCCCGCTTCAATTGTGTTCGTTTAGCTAATTCTTAAATGCCTGCTGCCTATACCTAACGGGTAAGCATTCGTGTGAAGGCGTGAGTATTGTGATGCATGAGACTAATCGGCCCAGAGTAAAATATGTCAGTTCGCGGAGGTCTTCTTTCCCTCGACGAGGCCTGCACGCGTTACACTCTTACAGTCGATGAATTCTTAAGTTGGCAGACTTCAATTGACCAACATGGTCTTGCCGGATTGCGCACAACTCGCATTCAACAATACAGGCTATAAATTCTCTTTATAGATACAACAAAGGCCGAGGTTTCCCTCGGCCTTTTCTTTTTCACTTCCACCTAAACTATAAAGACTTAATCTTATCGACTAATTTTCTGCGCTCAAACAAAACAACAACCACAAGTGCGGCCAATAAAGGAATTATGAGATAGAAAAGTCGCCACACCAATAAGGCGGCTAAAACTTTAAAGCGCGGCACTTCTGGCATGAGATTTATAAATAAAAGTTCAAAAACGCCAAGACCTCCTGGCGCATGTGAAACAAGCGCCGCCGAGAAAGATAAAAGAAAAGCGCCAAGCACGACGATATAGCCTGGATTGCCAATTTCAGGCAGCGCGAAATAAATTATGCCAGCCGCGCCGATTAATTCTGCTGGCGCAGCAAATAATTGGCGAAACATAATTTCGGGCCTGGGATACTGAACCTCAAAGCGCCCCCAACGAAACGGCGGAAGATGCAGGAGTGATGCCGCGACATAAACCCCGACAAATCCCAAACAAGACAGGCCGACAATTCGCGCCGTCGCAGGATGCGTTATCAGATCTGGTAAAAACCCAGATAGCCGCTGCATCATGGTCGGGTCATAGGTGAGCAACACGCCGCCAAGGAGAACATTGCCGAAGGCGAAAGTATAAGAACATAATAAAACGAGGCCGGCGACCTGCGCTGCAGTCAACCCTTTGGTTGAATAGGCGCGATAACGCACCATTGCGCCAGAAAATACGCTCGCGCCAATATTATGCGACAACGCGTAAGTGGTGAAAGAGCATAATGAGATAAAAATCCAGGAGATATGTCTTACGCCAAGATGCAAGAGCGCAATTTGGTCATACCAAGCAAGAGCGGCATAGGCGAGCAGCGTGCTTAATCCGGCGAAGAAGTAGTGAGAAACAGGGATGGCTTTGAGATTAGCCCAAACTTCCGCCCCAACCGATTCACCTTGAAACTCATGATAGAGTAATGAGAAAGAGGCAACGACAGCGGCAAAACCGATTATCGGCCAGAATAATTCAGCCAGTTTTCTCATAAACACCGCCGCGTGAAATTTTCAACCAAGAGAACTCTCTTTATACTCTGCATTGCGATACTCTATGACGCACCTCTCACTCGCATGAGGAAGGTAACAGAGCAAGTAGAAGGTAACCGACCTCAGCGCCCGGCCCGAACCTTATCCCTACGACTCTGCCCCCTGCCTAAATCTCCTTTTTAGGCAAAACGACGACCCTTTTTATGTGGCGGCTTTTTCGCACATTACAAGCACGCGCAATCGCCCCTTCTGACTTGTAGACATAAAGCTGGTGTCGAGAAAGCTCGTCTGGCTCATTGACCTGATCGAAGGCGTTTATTCAGCGCGTCGGAGTTAAATTTAAAAAAGATAAAGCTCCTCGCAAGACGCATAGATGACAGAGCGGATCAAGAAAATGAGGAACATCAAGATGTGATAGTAAAACGCCAGACTGAAAGGGAAAAGTCTGCTATATAGGCCAGCTGAAGTCTCAGTTAAGGAAGCGGCGGCTTCGTTTCAAGCCATCTATCTAGCGCAAGATCATCCTCAATTTTCGGCGCAACCCAATCGCCCTCAGTGCCATCTGAAAAATGTCTCTTTTTCCAAAACGGGGCCCTTGTTTTGAGATAATCCATAATGAATTGAGCGCTGGCAAACGCCGCTTCTCTATGCGCTGCAGCAACAAGCGTAAGAACGATCTGCGCGCCAGGCTTTATCATTCCATAGCGATGAATAATCGTCGCGCCAAATATCGGCCAACGTAAGCTCGCCTCTTTTGCGACTGCTGCAATCTCTGCTTCCGCCATGCCGGGATAATGCTCAAGTTCGAGCGCGGACAATGGCGGTTCTTCATCCCGACATAGGCCTATGAAACTGATTAAAGCGCCAATATCTCGCCGATCAGAGAGCAGGCATTTTTCTTCTTCTTGAGCGCTAAAATCTTCCAATTGAACGCTCACCTTGAGCGCAACCATGATTTAACCGCCTGTCATGGGAGGAAAGAAAGCAATTTCGCGCGCTGAGGCGATCAGTGAATGGGCAGAGGCGTGGCGCTTATCAATTGCAGCGCGTATTGATTGGCGATTTTCAAAGGCGAGCGCATAGCCCTCTCCCCGCGCAACTAGCCAGTCCACGAGCTCAGACACGGTCTTAACCTCTTCCGGGAGTGACAGTTCTTCCTCTGCCAAGCCGATACGTTCTCTGACCCAGGCGAAATAAACAGCTTTCATCTTGTGTCATCTTCGCCAAAATGCACAACAGCCGCCTGGAGATAGTCAAAGCCGGTATAAAGCGTGAGGATCGCAGCTACCCATAATAACGCCGCGCCAATTTTAATCGTGCCTGGTAAAACAGCTTCTCCAGCGGAACCGGCAATAAAAAAACCAAGCGCAAAGAGTTGCGCAACTGTCTTCCATTTTGCAATTGAAGAGACAGGTAGATGAACTTTAAGTTCAGCTAAATATTCCCTTAAACCAGAAACAAGTATTTCGCGGCATAAAATGATGATCGCCGCCCAGATTGTCCATCCACTCAACGTTCGATCCGAAACAACGACGAGCAACTTGTCTGCAATCGGGTCAAGCATGCGGCCAATCGGGGATTGTTGCTGCCACATCCGCGCCAAATAACCATCAAGGAAATCTGTAATCGCCGCTGCCGTGTAAACGCCTAAAGCCGCCCATCGGGCCCAGTGATCCGTCGTCCAGAGCAAGAGTCCCGCAACGACCGGCACCGCAGCGCAACGGCCGTAGGTCAGCAGATTCGGCAAAGCCAGGGCTTGTGAGCGCGTTTTCGACGGAATAGTCGTGTCAATCATGATGAATAGGGAATAGATGTGTCTTAACCTTTGTCAATAGAAACCCCGCCTGCTCTCGCCGTCAATTGCTTCAGAGCTCTTTTGCAGCGCAGCAATCATTTCTCTGCGTCTATCGAAAATTTACCTGGCCCCGAAACAGAAAAGTAGAGAAAGACAAAAGAATAAAGCGCCGCCAGTTCGCCCTTATTTAAAATTGGCCAGAAGCCGCTTCCAGCGTGGAACCAAAAATAAGCAACCGCCATTTCTCCTGACAGCAAGAAAGCGACAAGTCGCGTTTTCCACCCCACTAAAAGCAGCGCGCCTCCAACAAGCTCCAGCAATCCGCCGACGCCGAGCAAAGAGACAAGCTGCAAACCGTCAAACATAGCAACATGCGGATAACCGAATAATTTCGCTGTGCCATGTTGTAAAAACATCAAGGCTGCTGCAATCCGTAATAGCGCCAACACATAAGGCCTGTAACTAAGCATTTGGGATGATAAGCTCATTGAGCAAGCCTTATTAGATAATTTCAGCAATCTCGTGAAAATCAAATCGAGGTCCGCGCGGATAAAGCTGAGACTGATCGCCATAGCCAATATTCATCAAAAAATTTGATTTGATCTGCGTGCCGACAAAAAATTCTGCATCAACCATTTCCTTATCAAATCCACTCATTGGTCCAACATCCAACCCCAACGACCTAAGGGCTATTAAAAAATAAGCGGCTTGTAGCGTGCCATTACGAAAAGCGGTTTCAAAGATTAACCCCTCATTGCCCATAAACCAAGAACGCGCGTCAGTGGCTGGATAAAGACGGGGTAGATGCTCAGCAAAATCTAGATCATAGGCCAGAATGGCCGTAACGGGCGCGGCGAGAGTCTTTTGTAAATTAGCGGGCGCAAGCGCTGGCTTTAATCGCGCTTTCGCATCGGGGGATTTGATAAAAAGGACTCGTAACGGCGAGCAATTTGCGCTGGTTGGCCCCCATTTCGCCATCTCTATGGCCTGCTCGAGCAATAAATTTGCTACAGGCTTCTCTAACCAACCATTATGCGTGCGGGCGCTCGTAAAGAGTTGCGCTGCAACAGTTTCTAAAATCGACCCATTGATCATTTCATGCTCCATAGATCGTTTGGAAACATCGGGATTAATGTTTTTCCTGTTCTAGGCTCAATCGCAACCGCCGCTCCTGAGCTTGCAGTTCTGGATTAGCTGAAAGAAAAGTTAAAGCTTTCTGATAAGCCTCAAGAGCTTTTCGCTGATCTCCAAGAGATTCATATAAACGACCCAATAATTCCAAAGCGTCAAACCGTCGGGGCTCAAGCCCAAGCGCGGTCTCAAGATCAGCAATTGCCGCCTTAAGATCACCCTGCCCATCGCTCTGCGCCAGCTGCAAGCGCGCGCGATAAATAAGCGCTTCTGACCATTGCGGCTCGAGACTCACCACATCATCGGCTAATTTGCGCGCTAAGTCCTTTTCTCCGATTTTTGCTGCATGATTGGATCGGGAAAGAAGAAGCATCGCCGTATCAGAATTCGATTGCGACCAATGCTTTAAAATAGCGCTCGCTAATAGGCTTTGCTCACGCGCTTCGGATGTCTGCGCCAATCTTTTGAAGAGCCGCGCCGTTTGATCCTGAGAATCGGCAATTTTATGGCGCGCCACAAATTCGCCCTGATCCTTTAACTCAGGCGAACGATCAAAAATTTCTTCTTTAACTTCTGCGCTTGCGTTGGAAAAATTTACTGAATTAAAGACGGCGCAAATTAAAAGGAATTTTAGCTGCAAGTGCCTGCTTGTCATTCCACAATAGTAGAGTTTTTTTTATGTTTAATCAAACGAGCAACAAAATTTAAACCTCCTTTTTTTACTTTTTTTTAGCCACAATTTAAATGAATAGTGACGAAGCGTAAGTCATATCAACGAGTGACGGCGTTTATTGGTAACTTGTTCATGATTTCGTCACAGACCTAGCGTTATCAGATTAGGCCAGCTCTTGCTGCCCGTTGAGCCCGTGGAGAATAATAATAATATGATCGACACAATTCGCCGTCTTCTTGCTCAAAATGGTAAGCTTCATGCGCCAATTGAGAAATTCCGCCAGAGATGCTGCGTCGCCAGAGCTTCTCCTCCATCGATGCGATTAGCGCCTGCCTCGCTCAAGCAACGCCGATCGCTAAATTACGTCGCGCTGCCTAACCCATCTTTTGCATAACGCGGCTTGACACGGCGTCTGCTCAAGCTCTCCGAGCGCAGATTTGATCTCAGCAGGCGGCTTACCGCCTGTTTTTTGACGATTGTCCCCTCGCTTCTTTCAAGACTGACGCCTTTGAGGGTATATCTCCAGGCTCATGGCGACTGTCGCTCATAATTAGTCGCAGAAGCTTGCTTAAAATTTGCCCTTAGAAATGAGAAAGTTTTTCCATGCCGCCCTATCGTTCTCGCACTTCGACACACGGCCGCAACATGGCCGGCGCGCGCGGCTTATGGCGTGCGACAGGCATGAAGGATGGAGACTTCGATAAGCCGATCATTGCGGTGGCAAATAGTTTTACTCAATTTGTGCCTGGCCACGTCCATCTCAAAGACCTGGGTCAGCTGGTCGCGCGTGAAATCGAAAAAGCCGGCGGCGTAGCGAAAGAATTTAATACAATCGCAGTCGATGATGGCATCGCCATGGGTCATGACGGCATGCTATATTCACTGCCCTCGCGCGAACTCATTGCTGACAGCGTTGAATATATGGTCAACGCGCACTGCGCAGATGCATTAGTGTGCATTTCTAATTGCGATAAAATTACCCCTGGCATGTTAATGGCTTCCCTACGCCTAAACATTCCAACCATATTTGTTTCCGGCGGCCCAATGGAAGCGGGAAAAGTCATCCTTAATGGAAAAGAACAGGCGCTTGATCTTGTTGATGCAATGGTGGCTGCTGCTGATGATAAAATCAGCGACGAAGAAGTAGCTGCGATTGAACGCAGCGCCTGCCCGACATGCGGCTCATGCTCTGGCATGTTTACCGCCAACAGTATGAATTGTCTTACAGAGGCTTTAGGCCTTTCCTTGCCGGGAAATGGGACGACCCTTGCAACGCACGCAGACCGCAAGGAGCTTTTCATTAAAGCTGGCCATCAGATCGTAGATTTGGCCCGACGCTATTACGAAAACAATGATGAAACAGCCCTACCCCGCGCCATCGCCTCGTTCCATGCCTTCGAAAACGCCATTGCGCTTGATATAGCGATGGGCGGATCAACAAATACTGTTTTGCATCTATTGGCGGCGGCCCATGAAGCTGACGTCAACTTCACAATGGCCGATATCGACCGAATGTCCCGTCGCGTGCCGGTATTGTGTAAAGTCGCGCCCTCTAAAGCTGATGTGCATCTCGAGGATGTGCACCGCGCCGGTGGCGTTGTCGCTATTCTTGGCGAATTATTTCGCGCCGGGTTGCTCCATGGCGATCTCCCAACCGTGCATTGTTCCAGCATGAAAGAAGCGATCGCGCAGTGGGACATCGCCTTATCGCCAAGCGATGAAACGAAAGTTTTTTTTAGCGCAGCGCCAGGAGGCGTGCCAACCCAGATCGCCTTTAGTCAAAATCGACGCTTTAAAACGCTGGACATAGATCGACAAAATGGCGTCATTCGCAGCGCTTCTCACGCCTTTTCGCGTGATGGCGGTCTTGCTGTTCTCACGGGTAATCTGGCGCTAGAGGGCTGTATCGTGAAAACAGCCGGCGTTGATGAAAGCATCCTGAAATTCTCCGGACCGGCAAAGGTCTATGAAAGCCAGGATGCAGCCGTCTCCGCTATTTTGACGGAAGAAGTCCAGCCTGGCGATGTCGTTGTAATCCGCTATGAGGGACCTCGCGGCGGTCCCGGAATGCAGGAAATGCTCTATCCAACGAGTTATCTCAAATCCAAAGGGCTCGGCAAAGCATGCGCCTTAATTACCGATGGTCGGTTCTCAGGCGGCACATCTGGTCTATCCATCGGACATGTCTCGCCGGAGGCTGCAGAGGGTGGTTTGATCGCGCTCGTTGAGAATGGAGACCGGATTGAGATCGATATTCCAGCCCGCAGCATTACCCTTGCAGTCGACGCAAAAACCCTTGATGCGCGTTACGAAGCGCAAGCTGAAAAAGGATTTATTCCTGCTAAAAAGCGCCCAAGACAGGTTAGTCCCGCTCTGCGCGCTTATGCCAAAATGACAACGAGCGCAGCTAAGGGAGCCGTGCGCGTCGTTGATTGACGTCTGGGATAAAAGCGGCTCAGTCTTTTGCTATTGGGGTTCGGCTTTTGCAAGCCGTTCAAAAATACCCAGCGTAAGGGCCTTTTTATCAAAGTTAAACACTTCCGCTTCCTGAGCAAGCTTATGGATTTCTTGCCAAGCTTGGGCATAACCAATCAAATGCGCTGGTGACGCCGCGTCTGTGGCGCGGGTCCGCACACGCTCATCAAGATGGGTTTCAACCGCTCTCATAAAGGTTTCATATGCCGCTTCTTGATCGCGGCCAGTTACTTTTTCAGCAAGTTGATGAACGCCCATCCAATCAATCTGCGGCAGACGGCGTAAAAGCCGGATGATTTGATCATGGAATTGTATCGCATCGGAGTCTAATAATCTCAAAGCCTCGCGGATAGAGCCTTCAGCGTGCTGACAGGCATGCGCTACATCGTCTTTTGGAAGCTGAGTCCAAGGCTTACCCAGAGATCCGATTGTTGCAGTAATTTCATCCTGGCTAAGTGAGTTAAGCATCAATTTACGACATCGCGAACGAAGCGTCGGCAGTAAGCGACCTGGTTGATTGGAAATAAGCAAGAAGAGAGACTTTTGAGGCGGCTCTTCTATGAGCTTAAGTAAAGCGTTCGCCGCAGAGCGATTAAGATCATCCGCGCGGTCAATAATGGCAATCCGCCAGCCTCCAAGGCCTGAACTATGATGGTAAGCGCTGATTATTTTTCGAACGTCATCAACACGAATTTCTGTAAAGAATTTTTTTGTTTTTTCGTTCCATTCACGTCGCAACAGGAAGATTTCAGAAAATGCTTGCGCATGAATTAGTCGGGCGACTGGATGCTGCGATCTAATTTCAAGGGACTGCGCAATCTGCACCTCATGGGCGCTTGAGTCAGGATAGGCGGAAAGAAACCGCGCTAAGCGCCAGGCTAACGTAGCCTTGCCGATGCCTTCTGGTCCGCCAATAATCCAGGCTTGCGCCATCCTATTTTGACGAAATGCGGCAAGCAATTCCTGTTCTGCAGCATTATGTCCAAAGAGAACATAGCGCTCTCGGGGATGCGGTGAGTCATTAAAACGGTCGCTTTCAGGAGTCTCCATCCCCCTAAGCCTCCCGATTAATGAAGTTTTTGTCATCGTTGAAAAAACGATCGTCAATGTAGTTTTGAATTATTCGGGCGACATCTGCAACTGGCGCTGTTGCATCAACGACTCGACAGCGCTGGGGATGCTCCCGGGCTATGTCATGAAAGGCGCGGCGTAACGCAAGATGAAAGGAAAGCGCTTCTGCTTCAAAGCGATCAGGAGCCTCATTTGTTTGGCGTCTGCGATGCGCCCGCAATAACCCCTCATGTGGATCAAGATCTAGGATAAGGGTTAAGTCAGGAATAGCTTCACCAATAGAAGCTGCTTCAATCCAATGCATTAGCTGTGGATTTACGCCGCCATTTTCGCCTTGATAGGCGCGCGTCGAATCCATAAAACGATCGCATAAAACCCAAGCGCCTCGGCGCAATGCAGGGGCGATTAATTTTTCAATATGATCAATGCGCGCAGCGGCAAATAGCGCTGTCTCAGCAAGCGGGCCAAATGATTTGACCAAGCCCGAAAGCAAGGCGCGACGGAGCGTTTCGGCTTTTGGCGTGCCGCCTGGCTCTCTTGTTACCACAACCTCTAAGCCGCGACGTTGTAAATAAGCGGAAAGAAGGGCGATTTGGGTCGATTTCCCAACGCCTTCACCCCCTTCGAAAGTGATGAACCGCCCCCGCTCCGGAAATGAGGGCGTCACTTCTTGCCAGAAAATTTATCAGCGATTTTTTGATGAATCGCGCCAGCAATCATTTCATAAAGCGCATCAAAAGTTCTCCCCGATAGGGAGCCTTGAGCAATTGCCTCCGTCGCCGCTAGCGGCTGCTCTAAAATCACGGCCGATCCGCGTTTAATCACCAGACGGCCGATTGGCGCGCCTGCGGCGACGGGCGCCGAAACAGGCCCTTCATAAACAATCTTTCCTGACAGTTTTTCCGTTCCGCCATGAGGTAAAAGCGCTTTGACATCAGTTACGGAGGCCAGATCTACTGAGCCTTTTACGCCGCCATATACTTGAGCTGGCCCAATAACCTCGCCTGCTTTGAAGAGCTCTTTTTCTTCAAAATTACGAAATCCCCACTGCAATAATTTTTGCGCGTCTTCCGCGCGTTCCTTTGCGCTCTTCGCGCCATAGACGGCAACGATGAGGCGTCGACCTTCCTGCACAGCGGAAGCAACAAGTCCAAAATCCCCTTTTTCTAAAGCGCCAGTCATTAAACCGTCTGCGCCTAGACTCATTGTTAGCAAGGGATTGCGGTTCTGCTGACGGATTTTATTCCAAGTAAATTCCTTCTCGCCAAAGTAAGGATAATAAGTTGGGTACGTCTTGATAATATAAGCGGCAAGCTTGGCCATCTCACGCGCCGTGACTTTTTGATCTTCGCTATATTTTCCCCAGGGGCTGCCAAAACGAGATTTTGTTAATCCTAATTCATTCGCGCGTTTATTCATGCGCAAGACGAATGTTTCCTCAGAACCCGCAGATCCCTCGGCCAAGACAAGGGCGGCGTCATTGCCAGATTGAACCAAGAGGCCACGCAGCAAATCTTCAATCCGCGTCGAGCTTTTCAGCGGCAAGAACATCGCAGTTCCGCCGGCTGGGCCGCCGCCATTTCGCCAGGCATATTCAGAAACAATATATTCATCATCTAGCTTCAACTTACCCGCTGAGAGGTCATGAAAAATCATCTCAGCTGTAAGGATTTTCACCGTCGAAGCCGGAGGCACAAGGGCGTCAGCGTCTTTTTCGAACAGGACTGAGTTCGTGCCTGCGTCGATTAATATTGCGTTGGGCGCGCTGATTTGAAGAGACTGAGCGCTGGCGGAGAATATGCCGAGGGCCTGGAAAAAAATTAGGGACAGAGCAAAAAAACGAAGAATGAACGTCATGGGAATAAAGAGCTCCACTCAGCGGCGTCAAACGCTGCGCTGCAGCAATATTCTTTAATCCTCTAGCTAAAAAATGCAATCAGCGATTAACAGGCTATGCGAGAATTAGTGACGTTTTGGCGGTAAGGGAGGCGTTATTTTCGCGAGTTTTTTAACAGGTTCGGGCGCTGTTTCCGTCACCCCCGGCGCTGTGGCGCTAGATTGATCGTCGCTATAGGCTAAGGCGGCATTTTCTGTTTCTGCGATTGTCTCCGCGGCGGCGACGCGGACAGCTTCAGCTCTCGAAGGGAGATCGGCGATTTCTGTGGCTTCCTCTCTGAGCGCCGTTAACACAGGCGCGCCGTTATCGAGGGAGGCCGGACCATCATCGCGCAGCGTAGCCAGCAGATATGCATCGTCATCTCCACCGATTTTAGCGCGAGACACCCACTCTACTTTCACGCGCGCTGTCCCGGCGCTGCGAAAATCGAGAGCTTCAGCCACCCGTTGAGAAACATCCATGACACGCCCGCCATGATAAGGACCGCGATCATTAACGCGCACAATCATAGAGCGTGAATTTCTCAGATTGGTCACCCGCGCATAACTCGGCAGCGGCATTGTCGGATGTGCGGCGCTAATCGATTTACGATCAAAAATTTCACCATTAGCCGTGCGGCGTCCATGGAAATCTGCGCCGTACCAAGAAGCGGTGCCCTCAACTGCATAAGGCTTCTCGTTCGGGACATAAGTTTTGCCAGCAATTTTATAAGGTTTGCCAACCATAAAACCGCCGCCGCCCTTGGGCACTTCGTCGCCATCGGCGACAACGCGGGGACTAGCGCGCACGCCCAGTCGTGGGTCAATCTCGCCTGATTGACTGGCCAGGCGTCCATTTTGCCCAGTCGACGCGCATCCCGCTAAAGCGCCGAGCGAGATAAAAAGAAAAGCAGCTTTTAAACTCCGCGCCGTTTTAGGCGTAGGAAGGGAATTTTTGCAGCTCAAAGAAGTTACCTTCATCAATCCCGTCCCAGCAGCGCGCCATATTCTGGATCTAATTTTGTCTTTGCGTTCGACGGATCTCGCGTCCCGTAAAGACTGGCAGAATATGCAAATGCACCCTTAACAGCCTGTTGCTGGAGGCAACCAAGCCCTGAGATTCTGACTTAATTGCGGCTTTAAGGTTAAAAGAGACTTGTCGAGGAGAGAAAAGGAACGCGCTGTGGTCTTTCAGCCACAGGTTAATTCTGAACCTGGGCCATATCGATTATGGCTGTTTGTGGCCGCTCTCGGCCTTGATAATGATTAGATGAGATCCGCGCAGCGACATGGAAGCGCCCGCCTATTCCCTTGAGCAGCGCTTGACCCAGAGGAGCCTCAGCAGCGCGGAAAGCCATGGCGTCGAGCGTTGCGCCATCGCCTGAACGCAGCCGCGCGCGAAGGTGACGTTCGCCCACCACAGTAACAGAGAGAAGTTGTTGATTAGGGAGAACAAATAAGGGTTCTGGATTGCCCTGACCAAAGGGACCCGCACGGTTTAATTTTTCAAGAAGGGCAATATTCACCGCCCGGCCCGTCAGAGCGCCATCTATGATTAGCGCATCTTCCTCGCGCGAACGATCCACGGCATCAGCAAGATGATCGTTCAAATAATCACGAAAGGCCCCGAGTTGCTCTCGATCAAGGGTCACCCCCGCCGCCATCGCGTGTCCGCCACCCTTTTCCGCAACGCCCGCTTCAACACAATTTCTAACAGCGCGTCCAATATCAACACCACTTAAGCTTCTACCTGAGCCTGTTAGTTTATTTCCTTTAGAAGCAAAGGCGAATGAAGGTATATTAAACCTATCTTTCAAGCGGCTTGCAATTAAGCCTACGACGCCAGGATGCCAATCGTCGCTCTCAACGATCAGACAGGATAAGCGGTTTGTTTTCATAAAACGCTGTTCTGCGAGCGCGAGCGCCTCATCGACGCTACACTGCTCAATCTCGCGCCTTTCCAAATTCAATCGATCTAATTGCGCCGCTAGCCTTTCCGCCTCTGACGAATTGTTGATAGTCAGAAGTCGACAACCCAAGCTTGCGTCCCCAATCCGTCCACCTGCATTAATTCTTGGCCCTAGCGCAAATCCAAGATGCTGGGCTTTTAGCGGTCCCTCCAGACGCGAGACAGCCAATAAGGCCGCAAGACCAACTCGGTGACGATTGCTTAAAACCTTCAATCCCTGAACGACAAAGGCGCGATTTAATCCCGTCAAAGGCGCGACATCGGCGACAGTTGCGAGCGCAACCAGGTCTAAAGCCGCCAAAAGATCTGGCGCTTTGCGCTCATCATCCCACCAGCCAAGATCTTCGAGCGCGCGGTTAAGCGCAACGAGAGCAAGAAAGACCACGCCTGCGGCGCATAAAATTCCCTGACCAGAAAGATCGTCTTGTCGGTTCGGATTCACAATCACAGCATCGGGAAGGTCCTGAGGCGCTTGATGATGATCGAGAACAATGACGTCCATTCCTAAGCCGCGAGCAACCGCCAGCGCTTCATGACTAGTTGTCCCGCAATCTACAGTAATGAGCAGGCTCGCGCCTTGCGTTGCAAGCTGTTGGATCGCCTCAATATTTGGGCCATAGCCTTCAAAAATTCTATCGGGTATATGGAGAAGGGGTTCCCTACCGCCGGCAGCGCGAAAATAGTCGATTAACAGAGCCGAAGAACAGGCTCCATCAACGTCATAATCGCCAAATACGGCGACTTGCTCGCCTGAAGTCAGCGCACGGGCTAAGCGCTCGACCGCCCGAGTCATATCCTGAAGCGTGGCTGGATTTGGTAAAAGGGTCCGCAACGAGGGGTTGAGATAGCTCTCGAGATCCGATGAGACCACGCCCCGCCCGACCAGAATTCGCGAAAGAAGATCATCAAGACCATAAGCCTGCGTTAACGCCAGGGAATGACTCTCGCCAGAGCCGTCCAAGCGCGCGCGCCAGCGTCGTCCTAGAATAGAACGCTCTACCTGCAGGAAGATTGGACCGTAATGATGCGTCAGACTCATGGCGTCGCGCAGTTTAATGGCATGCAGGACTCCTGCGCAAAGCGCTTATTTACCAACTATTGATAAATGCCTGCTCAAGCAATGCGCCCTTGCCGCAAGGAGATGCGCCCGCATCATGACGACTCAAGTGATCTTACGACACGCCAATGGGGATTGCGCAATCCTCAATCCCTTTGGGGCTGAACTGAGCCGATGGCGCGCTTTCAATACAGAACTGATATGGCGTAAGGACCCCAAAATCTGGGATCAAACAGCTCCTGTGCTTTTTCCGATCGTTGGCTGGACGCGCAACAATCGGGTGAAAGTGAAAGAGTGTTTTTATCCCCTTAAATTACATGGCTTCGCCTGGAAAAAAAAATTCTCCATCACACAACAAGACGAGACGCATGTCCGCTTAACGCTGTTCGATGATGCAGAAACCCGCAAGCTTTATCCCTTTCGGTTTCGTTTTGACTGTGAAGTCATTTTAGGCGAGGGCGCTTTGCACTATCGCTTATCGGTCAACAACAGGGACGATCATCCCCTCCCCTATGCCTGCGGCCTTCATCCCGCGTTTTGTTGGCCTCTTGCGGGCTCGTCCTCGATACACCGCATCCTATTCGAGAAAAAAGAACGAGCTGATATCCCTCTGATCCGTGAAGGAGGCCTCTTCTCTCACGCCACCCGGCGGATACCGCTTCACGACACGCAATTGTCTCTAACCCCCGATCTCTTTTCGCAGGAAGCTTTATGTTTTCTTGGTATCAACAGCGCTCAACTGACCTATGATAATGGCGCAGGAGAAAGCTTATCCATCGAGCTCGAGCGCTTCCCCCATCTGGCTTTATGGTCAAAGGCGGGCGGAGATTATGTGTGCATTGAAACTTGGACAGGCTATGGAGACCCAGAGGATTTTGCCGGAGACTTATATGAAAAACCCTCGATGCAAATCCTATCTCCCGGCGCCACACAAACGCACAGAGCTAGCTTTAAATTTCAAAGAAATTGAACCTTTTTAAAGAAAGAGTCCAAATACGCGCATAAGAAAATTTGTTCAATTTTGTTGCAAGATATTCTAAAAGCAACTCCTTCTTATCATCTCAGGATCTTTTTATGTCTGTGTCCCCAAGTTCTGTCGCCTCTAACGTAATTGATGCGATTGGGCGCACGCCGCTCATCGAACTGCGGGCGGCGTCGCGAGCCACAGGCTGTCGCATTCTTGGCAAAGCGGAATTCATGAACCCAGGTGGTTCTGTGAAAGATCGCGCCGCTCTCTATATTGTTAAGGATGCTATCGCCCGTGGCGCCTTAAAGCCCGGCGGCGTTATAGTTGAAGGCACAGCCGGCAATACTGGCATTGGCCTTGCGCTGGTGGCGAATGCGCTAGGCTTTCGCACAGTCATCGTCATCCCCGACACGCAAAGTCAGGAAAAGAAAGATATGTTGCGCCTCCAAGGCGCACAACTTGTTGAGGTCCCCGCTGTCCCTTACGCCAATCCGAATAATTACGTTAAATACTCCGGACGCCTAGCTGAGCGACTGGCGAAGGAAGAGACTGCCGGCGCCATATGGGCCAATCAATTTGATAATCTCGCCAATCGCCAGGCCCATATTGCAACAACTGGCCCAGAAATTATCGAAAGTCTCGGCGGGGCTGTTGATGGCTTCGTCTGCGCTTGCGGCACGGGCGGCACGCTTGCAGGCGTTGGCATCGCGCTTAAACAAT
Source organism: Methylocystaceae bacterium (assembly GCA_009921565.1). Taxonomy (GTDB): domain Bacteria; phylum Pseudomonadota; class Alphaproteobacteria; order Rhizobiales; family Beijerinckiaceae; genus Methylocystis. The sequence goes on from RFXM01000013.1 coordinate 21,617, forward strand.
TCAATCCTAAAATTCGCATTGGGTTAGCGGACCCATATGGCGCAGCGCTCTACGCCTATTATACAACGGGCGAATTGAAAGCTGAAGGGTCCTCCATAACTGAGGGCATCGGCCAAGGACGCATTACAGCTAATTTAGAAAATGCGCCGATCGACGCCGCCTACCGCATTGCTGATCAGGAAGCATTGGAAATTGTTTTTGCGCTTGCTGAAGAAGAGGGCCTGCTACTTGGAGGATCCTCAGGAATTAATATAGCCGGAGCGATGCGTTTAGCGCGCGAACTCGGGCCTGGACATACGATTGTAACGATCCTGTGCGATGGCGGCGCCCGTTACGCATCGAAATTATTCAATGCAGAATTTCTACGCAGTCAAAATCTGCCAACGCCCTCTTGGCTTGGCGTAAAATCCCCTATCCCACCGGCATTTCTCTAATAATCATCTTCCTCTTAACGAGTATCTCGCCAGCAATTTGCAAATCTTCTGGCGAATTAACATTAAAAAACGGATCATAAGGATCTAGCGACCAGTCTACATCAACCTTCTTATGTCGGGCAATAAATTCTGACACAGCTCTAACGCCCTCATTGATGAGCGCATTGCGTAAGCTCTCTCGCAAAGAAATATCCCACAAGGCCACTGTATGATGGGCGCGGCCGCCCGACGCCGCCACAGCGATAGACGCCTGCGCTTTTGTCTTGGCCGCATATAATCGCGCAACAAGATCTTGAGGCAAAAAGGGTGTATCGCCTGGCGCGCTGAGCAAGAGATTTATATCAGACTGATTTTCAGCAGCAGCATCCATACCCGCAAGCACGCCGGCAAGTGGACCGAGAAAGCCGTCGACCGCATCACGTAAAATCGGCAGCTGATAGAGGTGATAGCGGTGTAATTCAGTATTAGCGTTAAGTGATAAGTAGGCGCATTGCAATGACGCCCGTAACCGATATCTTCGACTGCATCCCGCCTCTTCGTTAATGTTTAATCATGCGCTGTATCAGCACATTCTAAAATTTAATGGGAAAGCTTTGTTCTTAACGAAGCCCTTGCGCCAGAATAAAGGATAAATTTTTGAGTCTTTGAAAAAGCCCAAAGAAAAGCGCATGTATAGAATTGATCATCGGCGTAACAAGAATTCCGTAGAGCGAATGGGGATTTGCTCCATCTTGTTCAGCGCCAAAAACTAATTTTGGGTTTCGTTCGCTCTGGAGGTATTTCAAGCGTTCCAAATAACCAGTCCCAAATTGCCAATACGCTACCTAAATTACGATTAAAATGCGCAGGATCGCGGGAGTGATGAATTTGATGATGCGCCGGACTTAAAATTAAATACCCCCACAATCCCCGAAAAGGGATCCAGAATTCCGAGTGTTGAAGGTGGCCAATAGTCCAGAGAAAAAAAATAAAAATTAGATTTTTTCCATCTATAGAAAAAATAGCTGTTTTTTGCGCAAACACCCAATCCAGTACACCTGAGGCTCCCCCAATAAAAAAAGCCAACATATAGCCAAAAACTAAATTATCGATTGGATGATTTCTAAAATTTGTAAGCGGCGTGAGCACATCAGCGGTATGATGGAGCTTATGTAATTCCCATAAAACAGAAACACGATGCTTTAAATAGTGATCAACATAATAGCCAATTTCATAGGCTAAAAATAAGATTAGCGTTGAAATAATTTTTTTACTGAAAGGCCCAAGATCAATTCCCCCAAAAGCGCCAAAGAGCTGGCTCAGCGCTGCATGAACGCCAAAGGCGACGCTATTTGATGAAATAACCAGCGCGCCGACAACTGCCGGCATGAACACTACGCTCAAGAAAAAAAGATTAATATCCGCAAGCGTTGAGTCGCGAATTAATAGATTTCGAGAAAAGATCGCGCGCCAAAGAGCCCGTAAATTAACTCTGCCACGACGGCGATACCGCCACAGCGTTAAAATAAGGATCGCACACGAAAATGAAGCAAAGAGCGAATAGATTGAAAACACAGATCCGGGAGAAAATAGTTCAATTTCT
>RFXM01000121.1 GCA_009921565.1 Methylocystaceae bacterium
GGATCAGACGCCCTACATCACGGACGGCGGACACTATATCTACGACTGCAGCTTTGGCGCAATTGAGGCGCCTGAACTCCTCGCGCAGCGTCTTGCTTCTATTCCAGGCGTCGTTGAGCATGGTCTCTTCATTGATCTTGCAACAGCCATCTTTGTTGCGGGAGCGCAAGGCGTCCGCATTCTGGGTAATGCAGCGTGAGCGACGCATCATTTAATAAAGATTATGATCTTTTCGTTATTGGCGCAGGCTCTGGCGGCGTGCGAGCGGCGCGTATTGCCGCAAGCTATGGCGCAAAAGTTGCGATTGCTGAAGATTATCGCGTTGGGGGCACCTGCGTTATTCGCGGCTGCGTGCCAAAAAAACTTTATGTGCTTGCAAGCCGCTTTCATGATGAATTTGAAGATGCGCGCGGCTTTGGATGGCATGTCGCACAACCTCATTTTGATTGGCCAACGCTTGTTGCAGCGAAAGAAAAAGAAATTACTCGCCTCTCTGGCCTCTATGAACAAACACTGGCTAATTCTGGCGTAACACTCATCCAGGCGCGCGCGTCCCTTGCCGGACCAAACGAAATCTCGCTGTCAACCGGCCAAAAAATTCGGGCAAAATACATTCTCATCGCAACGGGGGGCGGACCAGTTGCGGCGCCAAATATTCCAGGCATCGAACACGGCCTGTCCTCAAATGAAATTTTCGATCTGCCTCAACTGCCGAACCGTCTGCTTATCATTGGCTCTGGATATATCGCCGTAGAATTTGCGAGCGTCTTTACGCGTTTTGGCGTCAAGACACATCTCTCTTTTCGCGCCGACCAACCCCTGCGCGGCTTTGATGAAGCATTACGCGCCTACGTTGCACAAGGGTTAGAAGACGCCGGCGTTAGCCTATACGCAAGCCAGCCGCCAAAACGCATCGATAAAAGAGAGCATCAATTTTTGGTTGAGCTCGAGGGAGGCAAGAAGCTTGAAGTTGACTGCATCCTCATTGCAACAGGCCGCAAACCCGCCACCCAGTCGCTTGGACTTGAGGCCGTCGGCGTTAAAACGCGCGAGAGCGGCGCCATCATTGTTGATGCGCAGGCGCAAACATCCATCCCGTCAATATATGCAGTTGGCGACGTGACGGATCGCATTAATTTAACGCCCGTTGCAATACGCGAGGGCCACGCCTTTGCCGATCGTATTTTCGGCGGCAAGCCGACGCGCGTGAATTACGATCTTGTCGCCAGCGCCGTCTTCACGACGCCGGAAATTGGCGCGCTTGGCTTAACCGAATTGGAAGCTCAAGATAAATTTTCAAATCTCGACATTTACGAAACTCAGTTTCGTCCAATGCGCGCGACGCTCTCGGGCCGGAGCGAAAAAGTCTACATGAAGCTTATTGTCGAGGCAGATCGTCAGCGAATTATTGGCGCCCATATTTGCGGACCAGAGGCTGGCGAAATGATCCAGCTGCTGGCGATCCCGCTGCAAATGGGCGCCAAAAAGGAAGACTTTGACGCCACCATGGCGGTTCATCCGACACTTGCCGAGGAGCTTGTTACGATGCGTCAACCTGCGCGACGCCATCGTAAAATTTAAATATTTCTTAGTTCAAGGCCAAGATATTGCGGCTAAGATAGTTTGCAAATTAAGTTAACATCGCGCGCAGCTTTCGACGCAACTCTGCAGTCTTTGCCTCGCTCACGCGTGAGAATAAAAAAGCGCTCAAAAGCGTGACACTAATAACGCTTATCGCGAGCATATAATTCTGCGCCTCAGCCAAGCGCAGCACCCAGCCTGCGCCAAAAACCTGATCTGAAGCCGCACGCATAAAAATAAGTAGGGGCATATGCACGGCATAAAGCGAGAAAGAAAAATCAGCGAATATTCTATGCCAATCCGATTTTAAAATTTGAAATCCCACATTTGGGCCATCGCGAAAGGCTAGCAAGAGATTAACAAAGGCGCTCGCCGCAAGAAGATCGGCGCCACGCGAGAGCAGTGGATAAGCCTCAACTGCGGATCCGCGCACCAGTAAGCGAATTAAAATTAAAACACTTGCAAGCAGTATGAGTGAAAAGAAACGCGAACGTAAAAGCGCACGCGGAGCCAAGGTGGCAAAGGCCCCC
>RFXM01000122.1 GCA_009921565.1 Methylocystaceae bacterium
AGTTTCGGGCAAAGGCCGGAGACCCGTCCAGGGCCAGTCCATGTTGGTAGCGCATTGGCCAATTCGGCCTTATTTCGGGGCGTAAAGCCTGTCATGTCAGCCCGAGAAGGGCTGATTTTGCTCATTCTTCTCAATCATCCGGATCTTTTGGCTGGTCAGATTGATGAAATCGCTGCGCTTGATTTTGCGGCGTCTGAGGCGTCCGCCCTTAGGGATGCGATGGTCCTGTGGATAGAAATGGGTGGGCCGGATCACGAAGATCTAGCTCAATTTATTGAAAATAAAGGTTTTAAATCGGCACTTGGCCGGCTCTCCGGCATGGCGGCGCACGCAACTTTGTGGAGCGTACGCCCTGAGGCGGCCTCGATAGACGCGGCTGAGAGCCTGCGACAGGCTTTAGTCTTGCATCGCCGAGCGTGGGCGTTAAATAGAGAGCTTCGCGAGGTCGAGTCTCGGCTCGCCCAGGAACCAAATGAGCGAGACGCCGCGCGCATAAGAGACATTCAAACCCAACTATCCGCGCTGGAGGGCGCAGAAGCGGCTTTGGAGGGCTTTGGCGCTCTTTCTGGTCGTCCGTCGCGTTCCCTGTGAAAAACTGCGGGTGCGCTAGCGAGTTAGCGGGACATTAATCTCGCACTGAGATGTTGGGACGAATCGAAGGCGCGCTTCTCGCGTTAGCCTTCAACATGATATTCGTGGCGATCACGCGATCTTCACGGGGGCATATACGTTCGTTGGGAGCCATGGATATTGGCGACAGGCGAGCTGTTTGGAGTTCTTGATGGCAAAAAAAGACGAAGAAAAGGTCGATAATGACGCCACAGCGACGGTAGAAACCGCTGATGGTCCGTTGCTCGATCTCAACGACGCCGCCGTCAAACGGATGATCAAGCTCGCAAAAAAGCGCGGCTTTGTCACTTATGCCGAACTCAATGCTGTCTTGCCCTCAGAAGAGGTTTCTTCTGATCAAATTGAAGATGTTTACGCCATGCTCTCGGAAATGGGCATCACGGTTTCTGAAGGAGAAGATCCAGATGAAGCAGATGGCGAAGAGCAAAATGGCGAAGAGGAAGAGTCGGAAGGTGGCGAGCTTGTAGAAGGCGCTCGCCCAACTGCAGTTGCAACACGCACGTCAGAGCCCGCAGACCGGACAGACGATCCTGTGCGGATGTATTTGCGCGAAATGGGCTCTGTTGAGCTCCTCTCGCGTGAAGGCGAGATTGCAATCGCCAAACGCATTGAAGCTGGTCGAGAGGCGATGATCGCAGGCTTATGTGAAAGCCCGCTAACCTTTCAAGCAATTATCATATGGCGCGAAGAATTAGAGACGAGCAAAGTATTGCTGCGAGATATTATCGATCTTGAAGCAACTTATGCTGGTCCCGAGGGTAAAGCGGCTGCAAAACCGCTCGAAGGCGGGGAGGGTCTTGTTGCTCCGCCGCCCGTTGAAATGGCTCCGGCAACCGCGCCGCAGTCGCCGCCTGCGGGTCTAGGCGAAGAAGAGCCGCCGCCGGAAGAATCCTTTGACGATGATGACGACATGGAAAACTCTGTGTCGCTTTCCGCAATGGAAGCGGAGTTAAAGCCAAAGGTTCTGGAAACTTTTGCGCGCGTTGCTGACGCTTATAAAAAATTACGTCGTCTGCAAGATCAAAATGTTGAGAACAAGCTCAAAAATGAAAGCCTCACGCCTGCGCAAGAGCGAAAATATAAGTCGTTAAAAAAAGAAATTGTGACTGATGTTAAGTCGCTCTCGCTCAACCAAAATCGAATTGAAGCGTTGGTTGAGCAGCTTTACGATATTAATAAGCGATTGATTGGTTATGAGCTCAAGCTCCTGCGTTTGGCTGACAGTCACGGCGTAGCCCGCGAAGACTTTATCGATAAATTCCATGGTTCCGAATTGGATCCAAAGTGGGTCATGCGCGTTGCTAAATTGGGATCAAAGGGCTGGAAAGAATTCGTTTCCATCGAAAAAGATAATATTCGAGATCTGCGCACGGAAATTCATGCGCTCGCAACTGAGACAGGCCTCGAGATCTCTGAATTTCGAAAAATTGTGCATATGGTCCAAAAGGGCGAGCGCGAAGCCCG
>RFXM01000123.1 GCA_009921565.1 Methylocystaceae bacterium
GGTTTTGGCAAATCCAAAGCTAAGCTGATGACGGAGACAGAGGGTCGCAAGACTTTTGAAGATGTTGCCGGCGTTGATGAGGCGAAGGAGGATCTCCAAGAAATTGTTGAATTCTTGCGAGATGGCCAAAAGTTTCAACGACTGGGCGGACGTATTCCACGTGGCGTATTGCTCGTTGGACCACCAGGTACCGGTAAAACGCTCCTGGCGCGCGCCATTGCAGGAGAAGCTGGGGTTCCGTTCTTCTCCATCTCAGGTTCTGACTTCGTCGAAATGTTTGTTGGCGTCGGCGCCTCGCGTATTCGCGACATGTTCGAACAAGCAAAGAAAAACGCCCCTTGCATCATCTTCGTCGACGAAATCGATGCGGTCGGTCGGCATCGTGGCGCAGGACTTGGCGGCGGCAATGATGAGCGTGAGCAGACACTCAATCAGTTGCTTGTCGAAATGGATGGCTTTGAAGCCAATGAGGGCATCATCCTGATTGCGGCTACAAACCGCGCAGATGTCTTGGATCCGGCCTTATTGCGTCCAGGCCGCTTTGATCGTCAAATTCAAGTTCCGCCGCCAGATTTCATTGGCCGTGAGAAAATTCTACGTGTGCATTCACGTAAAGTACCTCTTGGCCCCGATGTTGATCTTAAGGTTGTAGCTCGTGGAACCCCGGGGTTCTCTGGTGCGGATTTGATGAACCTCGTCAATGAAGCAGCTCTGCTCGCCGCTAGACGCTCCAAGCGGATTGTTACGGCGAAAGAGTTTGATGACTCGCGCGATAAGATCTTGATGGGTGCAGAGCGCCGCACCTTGATGATGACAGAGGAAGAGAAACGATTAACCGCTTATCATGAAGGTGGCCACGCGTTAGTATCTCTCAATATGCCAGGTTCAACGCCAATTCATAAAGCAACCATCATACCTCGTGGCGGCGCTTTGGGAATGGTGCAAACATTGCCAGAGCGTGATCAGGTTTCGCAAACCTACGAGCAATTGATTGCGATGCTGGCGATGGCGATGGGTGGACGCGTGGCGGAAGAGCTGATCTTTGGAGCAAACAAAGTCACATCTGGCGCAGCATCTGATATTCAGCAATGCACACGTGTCGCTCGCGCGATGATCACCCAATTGGGTTTCTCAGATAAGCTTGGCACTGTCGCTTACGCGGAGCCACAGCAAGAGCAATTCTTGGGTTACTCACTCGGACGTCAGCAAAAAATATCTGAGTCTACCCAACAGCTCATCGACTCTGAAGTGCGGCGCTTAGTCCAAGAGGGTTACGATACAGCAAGGCGTATTCTGACTGAGAAGCGTGATCATCTCGAAATCCTTGCTAATGGTCTTTTAGAATTTGAGACCCTGTCGGGTGAAGAGATTGTAAATCTTCTGGCGGGCAAGAGACCAGTTCGTGAAGACGTGCCGCCAATGTCGTCAGGCTCTGCATCGGGTGGAACTTCTGTTCCTACATCTTCGCCGCATGTTGAGGCGGATCTTGGTGGGATGGCTCCAAGCCCTGCGCGCGTCAGCCACAATTTATAAGTTACAGGATAAGCCCGGTTTTATTCGGGCTTATCCACGATGTCTCCCGCGTTACGAGCTCGTTACTCCCGGGGCAAGTAAAGTGGGTCAGACAGAAGACCGTTCGTGCCTCCCAGCGCGGACGGTCTTCGCATTTTAGTATGTGTAAAGCTGAGATTTCTCAAATCTGAAATTCTATTGAATTCATTAGCGCTTTGCCTAGATTGAGGAATTTTTTAGACTTGATTTTGACATAATTGGATTTGCGCTGTGTTGCCGACATCGCACATGGGGGTATGCAAAAATACGCCTCAGGAATCGACTAAGGCGTTAAGATAAGATGCGCATTCTTTCCATAATTTGGCTTAAACATCCGCCCAGTAGCATGATAGGCGATTGGCTACTTGGATCGTCTGAGACGTTATTTCGTAAAATAAATTCTTTTATCCGAGCGCACTGAGAGAGTGCGATGCGCGCGCTGATATCCATCCGAGCTTTTTTTGGCGATGCTTTGTTCTTGCGTCGAGAGGCAATTTTATTTTTGAGGGCTTTGGTCTG
>RFXM01000124.1 GCA_009921565.1 Methylocystaceae bacterium
TCGCTTGGCCGTGCTCGATGCATAGCACCCAAGTCATTCCAAGTTTTTGGATGTCGCTGATTTGCATTATTAGTTTGTTGGCCTGAGGCGGCCCCCACAATCCCGATTAGGGCGGCCCCATTAACAACGGTTTCAGCCCCTGTTTTAATTCCCTCTTTGTGCGAGACTTCCTGCGCAAAAACAGAGATGAAAGAGGTAGAAATCAAGAATAGGAAAAGTAATGCTGAGGTTTTCATGACGCCAACTTAGCATGATTAGAAACAGGCTTACTGGCTATACATAGGTAGACTTAATGCAAAAACAAAAGCCGCCAGCGTGAGGGCTGACGGCTTTAGTTGGATACACAAGAAGATTGGACAGTTCTGAAGTTAGCCCGGATCTATCGTAATTGATGTGCACCCCAACACATGGGTTGAATATTACCAAACATATTTCACGCCGCCTTTTCCGCCATAGCTTTGCGATACTGGCGAGAACTCACCTTGGAAATCGGTGAAGAGAGCGAGTTTCTCGTTGAGGTTGAGCTGTGCGCCAACTTTGGTCTGAACGAGATTGTAGGTGGAGCGCGGTCCAGCGACGTTGAAGTCTGAACCGGGCATTGAGATCAGCATATTATTGAACTGACGCTGCGGGAAGAACTCGTGGACGTAGGCGACGCTGCCGACTGGTGCCAACCGCCAGCCGTTGGAGAGCGTTACTGCGTTTGAAAGGCGTAGTCCTGCGAATGTTGGCAACGAGTTAATTCCCTGTCCGTTATTCCTCAGAGCGAAGGTGCTGGCGTAGATGCTGCTTTGCTCAGAGAAGGCGTTTGACTGATAGGCTGCGATTTCTGCCGCTACGAATGGCGTTGCCTTTAAGCCGCCCATTAGAACGCCGTGGCCGAGTTCTCCACGTGTGCGGAACTCAGTTGAGCCAAACTGAGCTGAGAGCTGCTCATATGGCAGATAAGAATAGCCGCCAGCCTTACGACTTGTCTGGTTGTTATAGGCGCTGAAGGTCTCATTCAGGGCTGCGTAGCTATTACCCATCGTGTAAGCGCCATAGACGCCTGCATGGAAGCCTGTGAGATTGCCATTGGTAGAGAGTGAGCCAACGTTGAAGCTGGAGCTACTGCCACCTAGCGTAACGCCAACGAGGATGTTTGGCTGGATTTGATAATCCACGCCAATCAAGCCGCCGTAGTAGCCAATGTTAGAAGCTGCTACGCCCCGTCCTGCGTCGCTTAGGTAGTTGGCGCCACCACCAAACATTGATCCCCAAGCCCTGAAAGTTCTGGGCGCTACTGCTGCTGAGAGATTACCTGCTGGGCCTTTAATGTTGATTGGGCCTTTAGCAGGGACATTGCGTTGAACTGGCGCATAGGCGAGGAAGCTGCGGCCAGAACGCCAGAAGGCAATCTGATCAGAAACAGATGAACTGGCCATCTCGCCAACCTGCATTGCAGTTGACTGAACGCCCGCTAATCCAGATCCACCAACCGTATCCATCACAGCTTGAGCGTTCTGATAGTTGCCATAAAACAAGGCGTTCAGGATAGGAGCGCCAAGTGAGTTCACTGGGCCAAGCGCAGCTATCGTTAGAGCATTACCAACATTCCGCTGGTTGATGTTCTTGGCGACCGTGCTGAAAGGCGTGAGACCATAGCAGAGATAAACGTTATTGGCATCGTAGGAAAGATAAGGCGTCAAGAACGATAAGTTCTGGGATGTTGTTACGCCACTGAATGTTCCAGATAGTCCAGTAGAGCTAACAATCGTCATTTTCCGCTGAGCTAGATATGCAGCTGCGCCATTGGCGACGTTCACCGTTACAGCGCCACTCAAATTAGCTCCTATATTAGTACTAGTCGTTGTATTCGTCGTAGTAGTGACGTCTACAAGCGGATTAGTGATATTCGTTCTGGGTAAAACGATAAGATCCCAAACTGTAGTTTGCCCAGATTGCAGTGCGAGGTTCCAAGAATATGAACCGTAAGTACCTGCAGTTACGGATAAGTTGGATGCGCTAACTCCCGATAAAACGCTAGCATAAGTAGTCGTCTGGAGTGTGGAGCCGTTATAAATACCAAAG
>RFXM01000125.1 GCA_009921565.1 Methylocystaceae bacterium
GTATTTACAAAAATCAGGCCTACAGAAATATCTCGATGCTTTAGGGTTTAATCTCGTAGGGTATGGATGCACAACCTGCATTGGCAATTCGGGTCCTTTACCCGCGCCCGTATCAAAGACAATTAATGCGCAGGATATTGTCGCTGTCTCTGTTTTATCTGGCAATCGTAATTTTGAAGGCCGAGTTAATCCTGATGTGCAGGCGAATTATCTCGCTTCGCCGCCGCTTGTTGTCGCTTTTGCTTTGGCCGGGACAATTGCGATAGATTTAACAACGCAGCCTTTGGGCAAGGATACTTCGGGTCAGGATGTTTACTTGCGCGATATTTGGCCGACAAATGCAGAAATTGAAAAATTCATTCAAGCAAATGTAACGCGCGCTTTATTTCGTGAAACCTATGCAAATGTATTTTCTGGAGATCAACATTGGCGCGGCGTTGCGGCGCCTAGCGGCGAAACTTATGTCTGGGATGATGACTCAACTTATGTGCGCAATCCGCCCTATTTTGAGAGCCTGACGAAGACCATTCCGCCGATCACCGATATTATTGGCGCGCGCATTTTGGCGTTGTTTGGCGATAAGATCACGACAGATCATATTTCGCCTGCAGGATCGATTAAGGCGGCCTCTCCAGCAGGGGATTGGTTGATCGAACGAAATGTAACGCCAGCGGACTTTAATCAATACGGCACCCGGCGCGGCAATCATGAAGTTATGATGCGCGGGACATTTGCTAATATCCGGATCAAAAATCACATGATGAAGGACGCATCTGGCGCCATACCAGAAGGCGGACTGACAAAATATTATCCTGGCGGCGCAATAATGCCGATTTATGATGCGGCGATGCGCTATGCGCAGGATAAGGCGCCATTGGTTATTTTTGCGGGGGCTGAATATGGGAATGGCTCTTCACGCGATTGGGCGGCGAAGGGCACTGCGTTACTTGGCGTGCGCGCCGTCATCGCGCAAAGTTTTGAGCGTATTCATCGATCGAACCTTGTGGGCATGGGTATTCTTCCCCTTACTTTCGAAAACGGCGTATCTTGGACTTCATTGGGTTTGACAGGGCAGGAAACTGTCGCAATCCGCGGCTTAGGCGCACAATTAAGCCCGCGGCAAATGCTCAAGGCGGATATTGCTTTTTCAGATGGCGCAGTCATTTCTGTGCCGCTTTTATTACGGATCGACACCCTAGATGAGCTTGAATATTTCAGGAATGGCGGCATTTTACCCTATGTCCTGCGACAGCTTGCTTCCTAAACGCCAAGAGAAAAACCCGTTTCTCGTGGCGTCAAGAAAGCCCCGCATTCAAGATAGGGCAGCGCGCTAGTCATTGACTAAAGTTCAGTCTATAAGCTCTTGCGCTGAGACAATAAGAAAAATGTCTGCGTAATTTGAAGGAGGAAATAGCAAGATGAATAAATTCGCCATCATGACAGCGGCCGCCCTTCTTGTGGCTTCTGTGTCTCCATCATTTGCTACCTGCGATACACGAAATGAAGATGAGCAAGCTGTCTGCGCTGGAAAGTGCGAGGATGAATATGTCCGTCACAAGCAGGACATGATGGCTGATCATTCCAAGCTGCAGGCAGATCGCAAAGCCTGCGATGAGAAATGCGGCTGCCCGCAGAACTCTAAAAATCTCTGAAGGCTCTAACGCCGCAGAGACAGGTATCTATCAGGACAGGCAGCGCTTTTAAGCGCGCCTGTCTTTTTATGTGAGACGATTTATTCCCTTTGCTGCGACGCAACATCCCGTCGCAGCTCGACTTAAAGAAATCGCAGATCTTTGATTTGAGGCGACTTGAAACCAAGCGCCGTGGCTCTTGATGCGTTAGATCGACTGATCGCGTTTCTTATTCATGCCTGCTGATTGACTTGGGCGCGTTCTTCCGACATCGTCCCCCCGCTTGGCGTCTTGCAAGCTGTCGTGGCTAACGCGACGGGAGGGGGGGTTCCGTTCCGACGGAAGTTCGGACGAGGAACGGTCAAGCTTTACGTTAAGAAAAGGAAAGCTCAGAATGAAGAAATTCGCCA
>RFXM01000126.1 GCA_009921565.1 Methylocystaceae bacterium
AGGTAAAATTTAGAGCGCGCCTAGTCTCAATAAGCTGCTTATCCTTTCTCACTATCTAAATGAGCCATTTGCGGCGCAGCATAGCGCGCGCCTTGAACCAAGTCAGCGATCAAATCTAATTGCTCGATATCTTTCAAGTCTAGGGTAATTTTTAATGCGCCTAAGGCGTCATGGAGTTGATCTAATCGACGCGCGCCGATGAGTGGAAGAATATCCTCCCCTTTTGACAAAGCCCAAGCGATCGCGATTTGCGAAATAGAAGCGTTATGAGCTGCCGCGATCACGCGAATGCGCTCAATCAGCTTAAGGTTTTGTTGAAGATTCTCGCCCTGAAAGCGCGGGATAATCGAGCGAATATCCCCATTTCTCGCCGGCTGGTCTTGCCGCCATTTCCCACTCAAAAGACCGCGTCCCAATACCCCATAAGCAGTTATGCTAATTCCCAGCTCTCGACACGTCGGCAAGATCGATCGCTCAATACTTCTTGAGGTAACGGCGTATTCAATTTGCAGATCCGCAATCGGGTGAATTTTTGCCGCGCGCCGAATGGTTTCTGACCCCACTTCGGATAGGCCAATAGCGCGCACATAGCCGGCCTTCACAAGGTCAGAAATCGCTCCAATCGTCTCTTCAATCGGTACGCGTGGATCAAGACGCGCGGGTCGATAAATATCGATATAATCGGTTTTGAGACGCCTCAAACTGTAGGCGATAAAATTCCGCACCGCCTCCGGACGACCATCAAATCCAATCCAATTTCCAGCTGGATCCCGGAGCGCACCGAACTTGACGCTCAGCAACACCTTGTCTCGAGGAAATTCTTTTAACGCGTGCGCGATCAAAAGCTCATTGTGTCCCATGCCATAGAAATCGCCAGTGTCTAAAAAGTTTATACCGGCTTCCAGGGCTGACCGGATCGTCTCTAGGCCATCCTTTTCATCCGCAGCCCCATAAAGGTCCGACATTCCCATACATCCAAGGCCGATCCTTGCGCCGTGTAGACCAGGCTGACCCAAGTTACTGATTGACGGCATTTATCCCTCCTCTCGAAGTTTCCATTATGAAATAGCGCTTATGAAAGACGGGCCGAAGTAAAAAAAAACCGGAGACGCTTGCTGCGCCTCCGGCATCTACATCACCTGGATGCGTTACGAGATTTACTCAGCCGCGGCAGCTGCCTTGCGACGACCGCGCTTTTTAGCTGGCGCGCGCTTAGCTGTAGCCTTTTTAGCCGTAGCCTTTTTAGCAGAAGCCTTACGAACGCTCTTGCGCGCTGTTGTCTTCTTAGCTGCGCCACGACGCTTTTTGGCTGCGGTCTTTTTCGTTGCTACGCGGCGACCACGCTTGGCGGGAGCTGCCTTCTTAGCAGCTGCTTTACGCTTTTTCGTAGCAGCCTTCTTTGCTGCTGGACGACCGCGTTTTGCTGTAGCCTTACGGGTGGACTTTTTAGCCGCACCTTTGCGCGTGGTTTTCTTAGTAGCTCTAGCCATAATTAACTCCAGTATACGCACACATGCTTTGCGTGCGCTTCAATAGCGTCACGCTAAATAAGCGCGACTCAATGTGCTATGCACATTAATTGATTAACAAACAATTCTTTTATTGCCAAATTGTTACGTGAATTTGAGTAAATTTTGCTCCATGATCTAACTATTTTTGGACACTCAACGAAATGGATCGGCCCCTATCGCAATGCAAAAATTAGGGCTGGCGTATGCCTAGGCTAAGAAATGAAACACGCCCAGCAAAGAAAAAGCTCTGGAACGATGACCCCACGACGATGAAAATAAGATGTCGATCAGGATCGCTGTATCTGCGCGTAGGAAAAATTTAGGCCCCTGATTATGTCTTCAAAGGCTTCGAACAAAGATTCGCTTCTCGTTCACGCCTACCCTTGATCAACGGGCTTTAATGCCAAAAATCTGAGGGCGCAATTCATCGCCGCTAGACAAGAAAGCTCGCCTTCACCCTTGGGGTGG
>RFXM01000127.1 GCA_009921565.1 Methylocystaceae bacterium
GCGCTCGGCGACATCGCTCATTTGATTCAATCCCTGTTGCTATGGCGCCCCTCGCGCCGACGCCGCTTCAAAAGCGCATTGTGCTTTCTGAAGCCGCAATCTCCCAAGTTCTTATGCCGCCCGGATGGTTGACTGGCCCAAGACGCTGAGATCTCGGACTAGCCTTGCAACGGGACGCTCAAAAAAGCCACCCGCTTTCCGGTGCGGACCAGTTAGCATAGTTAGGCTTTGATAGCGAGCGTCGCCGGGTGCGGCGCGCTCCTATCTCGCGGATTAACGACGACGTCAAGGAGCCCAGGGGCGGGAAGGCCTTCATTGTTGCGCGGAAGGCTAAATCATCGCCATACCGCCGTTGACATGGAGCGTTTGACCCGTGACGTAGCCAGCCTCCTCGCTAGACAAATAAACAACGGCCGCCGCGACATCGCTCCCTGTTCCAAGGCGGCTTGCGGGAACGGCGCTGAGGATGCGTTCTTTCTGCGTCTCATTCAGCACGTCGGTCATTGGGCTTTCGATAAAGCCAGGCGCCACGCAATTAACGGTGATGCCGCGGGCAGCCACTTCGCCAGCTAATGATTTGGACATACCGATCATGCCGGCCTTGGCCGCGGCGTAATTACCTTGTCCGGGATTGCCGGTTACGCCAACGATTGAGGTGATGCCTATAATGCGGCCAAAGCGTTTTTTCATCATCCCCCGCAAAGCGGCGCGCGACAGACGAAAGGCTGAGGTCAGATTGATTTCAAGAACTGTGTCCCAATCCTCGTCCTTGAGGCGCATAAAGAGCATGTCACGGGTCACGCCGGCATTGTTGATCAAAATATCCACGCCGCCCATTGCCGCTTCAGCGGCAGGCAGGAGCAAATCTGTTTCCGCGCGTTGCGCCAAGTTGCAAGGCAAAACATGAGCGCGCGCGCCCAATTCTGTTGCAAGCGCCTCTAATGCGTCTCGTCTTGTGCCAGAAAGCCCGACAGTGGCCCCAGCGGCGTGCAGGCCCATGGCGATAGCTTTGCCAATGCCCCCGCTTGCGCCCGTAACCAGCGCCGTTTTTCCGGTTAAATCAAACATAAATTTCGCTCCCAATGATGATTATATTTTAGGCGATCAGTCGGCGCTGCTGAGAAACGCGTGATAGGCCTCAAGATCTGCCGGCCCCCCGACGCTGACGCCCCGCGCCTCGGGAGCGATGCGTTTGAGAAGGCCCGTCAGCACTTTGCCGGAACCACATTCGATGAATTGACGGACGCCGCGCTCAGCCATGAAGCTAATGCACTCACGCCAGCGCACGGAGCCGGTGACTTGTTGCACAAGTAGTTCTCGAATGGTCTCAGGGTCTGTGACCGGCGCGGCCGTGACATTAGCCACGACGGGTGGTTGAGGCGTGTTGATTGCAGTTTTTGATAGCGCGTCCGCCATGGCATGTGCGGCGGGCTCCATCAGCGCGCAATGGAAAGGCGCGGAGACAGGTAACAGAACGGCGCGTTTAATGCCTTTTTCTTTTGAGATTTCGATGGCGCGCTCAACAGTCGCTTTTGCGCCGGAAATCACAACCTGGCCGCCGCCATTATCATTGGCGACTTCACAGACGCCTGGGACAGCTTGCTGGGCGAGGCCTGCAATTTCACGGGCTTGATCAAGATCGGCTCCGAGCAACGCCGCCATTGCGCCTTGACCAACTGGAACGGCGGCCTGCATCGCTTGACCGCGTTTCTGCAACAGCCTCGCCGTGTCCCAAATTGACAGCGCGCCCGAGGCCGCGAGGGCAGAATATTCCCCAAGCGAATGTCCCGCGACAAAGGCAGCATCGCGGCCCAGATCAAGTCCCGCCTCAGCCTGCAAAACCCGGATAGTCGCCAAGGATACGGCCATAAGCGCGGGCTGGGCGTTAGCGGTGAGGGTAAGGTCAGCCTCTGGACCTTC
>RFXM01000128.1 GCA_009921565.1 Methylocystaceae bacterium
ATGCCGCTTGAAAAAGTGCGCAAGGTCCTCAAAATCGCTAAGGAGCCTATTTCTCTCGAGACGCCAATCGGCGATGAGGAAGACTCACATCTGGGCGATTTTATTGAGGATAAAAACGCGATTTTGCCGATTGAAGCGGCTATCCAATCAAATCTCCGTGAGACCACGACGCGCGTGCTTGCCTCTCTTACGCCGCGCGAAGAGCGGGTGTTGCGCATGCGTTTTGGCATTGGCATGAACACGGATCATACGCTTGAAGAAGTCGGGCAGCAGTTCTCAGTCACCCGCGAACGTATTCGGCAAATTGAAGCGAAGGCGCTGCGGAAACTCAAGCATCCAAGTCGCAGTCGCAAGTTGAGAAGCTTCTTGGATAATTGATTGGTCTTTGCGGCTTTTGGCTTTAACTGTTAGTCTAAATTTTTTGCCTTTGTGTCTGTCATCGCGACAAAGACACAGAGTGAGATTAAAATAGCCAGGCTTACGTAGATATAAAACCAATCTTCATGACCATGTGTCTTAAACGACAATGCGACATATTCAGCAGAGCCGCCAAAGAATGAGACAGTCACCGCGTAGGGAAGCGCGACGCCTGTAACGCGAATTGTTGCTGGGAAGAGTTCAGCTTTAACGACAGCGTTGATTGAAGTATAGAAACTAATGATCAGCCAGCCACAACAGATTAAGATAAATGCTTCTCCAGGACTTGTTGCTTTTTCAATGGCTTTAAGCAATGGCCATGTCAGGAATGCGCCAAGCGCGCCAAAACTAATTAGCATCGAACGCCTACCGACATGATCGGATAAAGCGCCATAGAGCGGCTGCAAAACAATTGCAAAAAGCAAGGAGCCTGCAAGGATCCAACTTGTTTCTTTATTATTTAAGCCCGTGGATAATTTTAGAAATTTCTGCATGTAAGTCGTGTAGGTATAAAAGGCGATTGTGCCGCCAAGCGTCAGGCCAATAACTGTCGCGGTTTCTCGCTTATGACGAAGCAGTAGGCTAAGCGAGCCTTGGCGGCTGTCTTTTGCGGTCTTTTCAAAGGCTTTGGGTTCAACAAGTCCGCGACGCAACAAAAACGCCGCAACGGCAAGCAGTCCACCAAGGGCGAAGGGAATTCGCCACCCCCAGTTTTTTAACTCTGATGGATCGAGAAAAAAGTTTTGCAAAATAATCAAGACGCCCAAGGCTAGAAGCTGGCCCGCTAACATTGTCACAGTTTGAAAACTTGAATAAAACGCGCGCGCGTTTTTTGGGGCGATCTCAGCGAGATAGGCGGCGCTTGATCCATATTCGCCGCCAAGGCTAACGCCTTGAAGCATGCGGGCAAGGAGGAGAATACAGGGCGCAGCGATGCCAATCGCCGCATAGCCCGGCGTCAAAGCAATCAGGAGAGAGCCGGCGCACATTAATAGAACTGACAGGGTGAGGGCGCGGCCTCTGCCTGCTCTATCGCCAATGCGGCCAAAAATTAGGGCGCCGATGGGTCGCATGAAGAAACCGAGCGCAAATATGCCTGAAGTCGAGAGCGTTTGCGCAAGCGGATCGTAGTTTGGAAAAAAAGTCTCTGCGAAATAAAGAGAAAATGCTGCATAGACATAAAAATCATACCATTCGATCAGATTGCCAATGGTTCCCGCGACCAGTGCTGAGCGTTGGCTAAGTGCTTTTGGTTTCGATGCGTTGAGCTGTTTCATCGCCTAGAAAAATTGACTGGCGATATTGACCATTAAAGCTAGGACAAATGCATTAAAGAAGAAGGATAGAATTCCTTGAATGAGCGCAATACCGCGCATATGCGCTGAGCGCGTTTCAATATCACCGGTTTGAAAAGAGACGCCAATCACAAAGGCAAAATAAAGAAAATCCAAATATTGAGGTTCTGGCGTTCCG
>RFXM01000129.1 GCA_009921565.1 Methylocystaceae bacterium
CCATAATTTAACATAATATTAACCAAAGTTGATAGCCGCTTTGGCAGAGTAAAGGCGTGAGGGTGTGATCATGATGCAGGCTTTAATTGCGGAAACGCGCGACTGCTCGAAAATCCAGTCTCAACTTATAATCGCCTCTTATGAAGAAGCCTGGCGCGCAATTGAGGCTTACACAAAAGCAAGCGACAAGATTTTCGATATGACAGCGCTTGGTAGAGACCTACTTGAGGCGATCATTGAGGAAATAGATGTTTTTGAAAATGAAAAAACCCTAGCGGAGCTTTCGCTTCGTCGCCTGGGATTCTGGCCTTCACGCACTGGCCAACATCTCAAAATCGCATAAAACTTTTCTAAGTAGAATTTTATCTTCCGGAACGCCTAGCCAGGCCAACCATCTGGTCGCCTCCAAGGCTGATCATAAATGCCCGTCCATAAAGTTACTCATGATAAATATATACCCTAAGTTTGAGTCTTTTGACGGGGAGTTGGGTTTTGGATGCAAATTTGCTAGCACCCGGCCCATGGGCTCAACCATTGCCCAATGATTCAAAAATTGGATTAACCGATGAACGCCTCCCCTCGCGCAGATGAAGACTTTCGACACCGCCTTGATTTTGCGGCCGAGGCGACCGAAGCAACGCTTGCGGGTTTACTAGCCACCCAGAGGCTTCCCGACGAAATCGCCCGGCCATCCCGCCTTTTAGAAGCAATGCGCTATGCCTCCCTCGGCGGCGGCAAACGCCTGCGCCCCTTTCTTGTAATTGAAACGGCGCGCCTATTGGGCGTCGAGGGAACCGGCGTGTTGCGCGTGGCGTCTGCACTAGAAATGATCCACTGCTATTCGCTTGTGCATGACGACCTGCCTGCAATGGATGACGATGACCTGCGCCGAGGCAGACCAACGTGTCACAAGGCCTTTGATGAGGCTACTGCGATTCTTGCCGGAGACGGACTACTCACTTACGCGTTTGACGTCGTCGCAGATGCAGCCACGCACGAGGATCCAACCTTACGCGCCGATCTCGTTCTGGCGCTAGCGCGCGCCTCTGGCCTTGGCGGCATGGTCGGCGGTCAAGCCCTTGACCTGGCTGCTGAAATTGCCGCCAGGCCCCTGTCACAAGCCGAGATCTTGGAAATGCAGGCTATGAAGACCGGCGCGCTTTTGCGTTTCGCCGTTGACGCTGGTGCAATGTTAGGCCGCGCCTCACCACAACAATCTTCAGCATTGACAGCCTATGGCAAAGCCCTTGGCGCAGCCTTCCAAATCGCTGACGATATTCTTGACGCCGAAGGGGACACAGTTGCATTGGGTAAACGCGCTGGTAAAGACGCAGCGCGCGGGAAAGCAACGCTTGTTAGCTTACTTGGTCTTGAAGCAGCGCGTAAGCGCTGCGATCAGCTCGTTGAGGAAGCGACGCAAGCACTCGATAAAACGGGCCTCAAGCCCGCCACGCAGACACTGGAACAGGCGGCGCGCTTCGTGGCTGCGCGAAGAAATTAAGCGCTGACTCTGTGGCTTTGCAATCTGAACAAAGCCAATCTGCAACGCTTCGCGGACGCGCTCCGAAACCTGCGCGCATTCTCTGGTCGCGGCCGCACCTCTCCTTAAGCGCCGTAATTGGCCTTATTGTCATTCTTTGTCTTCCAGAAACATTGCGTCTTTTCACGCGCCTACTAATTGGCTGGAATTTCGGTATCTTTATTTATTTTCTTCTTGTTTTTGATCAAATCAATCAAGCCTCTCAGCATGAGATAAGACGTCGGGCAAGAGAACTAGATGAAGGAAAATATATTATTCTATTTCTTACAGTCCTTGCTTGCTGCGCTTCTTTTGGCGCGGTCACATCAGAGCTCAGCATT
>RFXM01000130.1 GCA_009921565.1 Methylocystaceae bacterium
TTTTGAAATCCATCGCCTGACTTTTAGTCAAGCTGATACGCCTGATGTTGAGAATCTCTTTGCAAAAATCGGCAATGGCGATCCGCATCTTGTTTTTGCTGGCCATACTGACGTGGTGCCAACTGGCGATATAAAGCGTTGGCGATACGCTCCTTTTTCTGGCGAGGTCGCTGAAAATAAAATTTACGGTCGCGGAGCGTCCGATATGAAAGGCGCTATCGCCGCTTTTACTGCTGCAACGATCAAGCATATCAGACGTCATGGTAAACCCAAGGGCTCTCTTTCTTTCCTCATCACCGGCGATGAGGAAGGCCCTTCTCTTAATGGCACAATCAAACTTCTTGATTGGGCGCGCGCGCGCGGCGAAAGGTTTAGTCATTGCATTGTTGGCGAGCCGACAAATGTTTCTAAACTTGGAGATACAATAAAGATTGGCCGTAGAGGATCGGTCAATGGACTGATCCGGGTCATTGGCAAACAAGGGCATGTCGCCTACCCTCATCGCGCCGAAAATCCTGCGCCCGTCATCGCGCGGATCGTCACCGCGCTTTCCCATCATGAATTTGATCAAGGCACCGCGCATTTTGATCGGACAAATCTTGAATTCTCATCCATAGATATCGGCAATGCTGCGGTAAATGTCATTCCCGCAACTGCAAGCGCACAATTTAATGTCAGATTCAACGATAGCTGGACGCTCGATAGTCTTAAAGAGCGCGTTCGCGCCATCGTCGCGACAGCAGCCGGCTCTACAACCGTGGAACTGGATTTTTTACCTAGCAACGCTGCCTCTTTCTTGACAGCGCCCGGCGTTTTTTCTGAGCTTGTATCGACATCAATAAAAGCAGTCACAGGATTAACCCCAGAGCTCTCAACGAGCGGCGGCACGTCAGACGCAAGATTTATTATCCGTGACTGCCCAACCCTCGAATTTGGTCTCACTAACGAAACTATTCATGCAGTCGATGAATGCGCCAGCATTTCGGACATTGAAGCATTAGAACAAATCTATAGCCTCATATTATCTAATTACTTTAAGACTTAACGTTGTCGTGCATGTTGTTTGACAAAATTATCTCTTTCACGCTCTGGAATATCCAGCTGATAATTTTTAGGAGATACAAAGCCTATTAAGAGAAAGAATGAAAAATGAAATACGCATCGCTAACCTTTATCTTAATACTGACGCTACTAACTCCTTTGCTCCCCGCAAGTGCGCAAACTACCCTAACCTTGTCCCAATCCGTTCCATTACGATTAAAACCAGCGTTCAGCCATAAAATAATTGAAACGGCTCCGGCGGGCACCTCGCTTATTCTCTTGCAGGAAGAAGCGGAGTGGAGCCGCGTTGATTTTCAAGGTCGCCGCTTATACGCGCCAACAGCAAAACTCTCTCCAACGCTCGAGCCGAGTTCTTCAACGGCGGCAGATGATCCCACGTGCGATTACGGCTACCCTTATTCCGGCAGCAATCTATTTTTTGATAGACCGCTTGCCAAGCTACGGCACAGCGAGCCTTTAGGATTTTTATTTGGCTACCACCGACGTAGCCCATGTTGAAATGATTCAAATTAAATTTTTTCAGCCATCGCCAATATCACAAAGCCAGTAATTTTTGCTGGATAACCATCAAATTCTAGGTCGCGTTCAGACCTGCCCTTTATACTGACTCCAAACCCAGGCCTGTGGGATTTTTTCACTCTTCTGTTTCTCTAGAGCAACCCCAGATAGCGTGTTTAAAGGCGGGACCTTAGCCGTTGCTGAAATCGACGGCGACTTATCCCCAGAGAGCGTAGAGCGAGACCCGATTTTTTTTGATTTCTGCGCAAA
>RFXM01000014.1 GCA_009921565.1 Methylocystaceae bacterium
AAAATGCGGTCACGCGCGTCGGTGGAGAAACGTACGTCTTTAGCAGCCATGTTTAAAACTCCTGGAACTTATAGGGTGCGAGGGGCGGGTCGAGTTAGTCGACAATGCCCAGAATGTCGCTTTCCTTCATGATGAGCAGGTCATCGCCGTCAATTTTGACTTCGGTGCCCGACCATTTTCCAAACAGCACACGGTCGCCAGCCTTGACATCCAAGGCAACGAGTTTGCCGCTTTCGTCGCGTGCGCCGGGGCCAACTGAGACAACTTTGCCTTCTTGTGGCTTTTCCTTAGCTGTATCCGGAATAATGATGCCGCCTTTGGTCTTTTCCTCGCCTTCGAGACGCTTGACCACGACGCGGTCGTGCAGGGGACGAAACGCCATTGTAATTGTTTCCTTTTCTGCGCTGGGGATGGCTGGAAGTATGGCGCGCTAGTCGGATTGTCAAGATGTAAGACTGTGATAGGCAGCTTGCATGAGGGTTGATGGCAGTGATCGCCTGCGTCTCATGGGACTCCCTTGCGTGGATTGAGGAGAAAATTTTTGCTTATGCGGTTCAGCCCCCGCACGCTCGGACTTCTCGCAGCGCTTTTTGTTTTGATTGTGGATCAAGGCCACAAGGCCTGGATGCTCTCTGTTTTTGATATTGCTGGCCGAGCGCCGATTACTGTAACGCCCTTTCTTGATCTCACGATCTCCTGGAATTACGGGGTTTCCTATTCCCTGTTCGCGACACATGCGCTCACGGCCAGATTAGCTCTAATCTGCGTGCAAGGGGCAATTGTTTTAGGCCTTTTATGTTGGATGTGGCGCGCAAGCTCGCATCCCGCCGCGCTTGGTTTAGGTCTTATTGTTGGCGGTGCGCTTGGCAATATGACAGATCGATTGTTTCGCGGCGCTGTGGCTGACTTCTTTTATTTCCATACTTCCCTGCCCGTGGGCCCGCTGGCTAATTATGTATTCAATATTGCAGATGTCGGCATCACGCTTGGCGCAATGCTTCTCCTCGTTGAAAGTCTAATGTCCAATGCATCCCGCCCATCAACGCCTCTATGAAGCTCTGACAAGCCAGAATTTTCGTCCTATATAGAGTTATGTTTGGAGTGATTTTATCGCCCTCTGTCGTGAGAAAGGTTTTCATGTCTGCGCCACTTTTGGCAACCCAGCCCTCTTTAACGCCAGGCGACGCAAATAGCGCAGCGCGCCCGGGCGGAGCAGTTTCTCACGCCACACTCGACAATGGGCTTGAGGTAGTCGTTATCCCCGATACGCGAACGCCTGTCGTTACTCACATGATTTGGTATAAAAACGGCTCAGCGGATGATCCCTTGGGAAAATCTGGTATCGCCCATTTCCTCGAACATCTCATGTTCAAGGGAACAAAAAAGCATCCACAAGGAGAATTTTCTAACCTTGTTGCTGAATTAGGCGGGCAAGAAAACGCCTTCACGAGTTATGATTACACGGCTTACTTTCAACGTATTGGTAAGGAGCATCTGGGAGCGCTGATGGCTTTTGAAGCCGATCGAATGTGCAACCTTTTACTCACCGACGAGGTCGTAGCTCCGGAACGCGACGTCGTTTTGGAAGAGCGCCGCATGCGAACAGACTCTGATCCAGCAGCGCAATTGGATGAAGCCGTTCAGGCCGCCCTTTTTGCGCATCATCCCTATGGCACGCCTATCATTGGTTGGAACCATGAAATTGAAAATCTTGGACGTCAGGATGCGCTTGATTACTACAATCGTTTCTACACGCCAGAAAATGCGATTCTTATTGTAGCTGGCGACGTAGAGGCTGAAGATGTTTTAAAATCGGCTCAAGAAACTTATGGAAAAATTCCTGCGCGCGCAGAGTCGCCTCAACGCCGGCGCACACAGGAGCCCCCGCATCGCGCGCATCGACTTGTAACGCTCTTAGATGAAAAAGTTGAGCAACCCGCCCACGAGCGCGTCTTTAAAGTGCCGTCTTATCGAACTGCGCAGCCTGGCGAAGCGGAAGCGCTTGAAATTCTCGCCCACATGCTTGGCGGCGGTCCAACAAGCGTCCTCTATGAAACGCTTGTTGTGGATCAAAAGATCGCTGTAAGCGCAGGAGCGTATTATGCCGGCTCGGCCTTAGACGATACGCGTTTTTGGATTTTTGCCACGCCGGCGCCAGACGTTAATCTTGAAAATCTTGATCAGGCGATGGATGGCGTCATAAAGAATTTTATTGAGCATTCCATCGACCTTGAACGCTTACAGCGCACTAAAACGAGATTAATCGCCGATGCAATTTATGCTCAAGATAGTCAGGCCTCGCTTGCGCGTTGGTATGGCGAATCTCTTGCGACAGGATTGTCGATTGCAGATGTGCAAGCATGGCCTAGCCGAATGGAAGCAGTCACTCCGCAAGACGTTCATACCGCAGCCAAAAACTGGCTGGATAAGCGACGGGCGGTTACGGGCTTTCTACTTCCCGAGGCGACAAATTAAGTTAGGTCCTTTCTCAAAGAGCGGTTATTCCCCCGCTGAAATGGTGGCTTTTAATGACGGCTCATGCTCTTGACGTCACAACGGCGTCGCGCGCGCAACATGTTCAAAAAATTGTAACGCCCGCCGGACTAACTGTATGGCTTGTTGAAAGTTATGCTGTTCCGTTAATAGCGATGGAATTTGCGCTGCGTGGCGGAGCTTCGCAAGATCCTATTGATCGGCCTGGCGCTGCGACCTTGCTTGCTGGCATGCTGGATGAGGGCGCAGGGCCTCTGGACGCTCGCAGTTTTCATCGTGCGATAGAGGATCAAGCGATCCATCTGGGATTTGGCGCAGATCGGGATTCAATTTCTGGTCACTTACAGACATTGTCGCGAAACGCGGACCAAGCTTTTCAACTCTTAAAGCTAGCTCTAACGCAGGCGCGCTTAGAGGCGGATGACGTCGCGCGCGTAAGGAGTCAGCTTGTTGCAGAGCTTAAGCGTGACGCGAATGATCCAGAAGCGATGGCGGCGAAAGCTTTTAGAGAGGCGGCTTTTCCTAATCATGCTTATGGAAGACCTGTGCGGGGCGACCTTGCAACGATCGATCGGCTCACGCGTGAAGATATTATTGCAATGCGTGAACGTTTGTTCTCGACAAAAGATTTAAAGATTGGCGTCGTTGGCGCTATTGACGCTGAAACTCTTGCGCTCAAGATCGATGATATTTTTGCATCCTTTTCTAAAACTAACGATCTGATATCGATTCCCTCTACTCAGGTTGCAAATATCGGCCAATACAAAACGATTAACATCGATGTTCCGCAGTCGGTTATTCGTTTCGGTCGACCTGGCGTGACAAAAAATGATCCTGATTACTTTGGCGTTGTTGTCGCCAACCATATCTTAGGCGGCGGCACTTTTACGGCGCGGTTGTTTCGAGAAGTGCGCGAGAAACGCGGAATGGCTTATAGCGTCTATTCGCAATTGAATGAATATGATCAATGTCCAATGTTTATTGGCGCCGCCGCAACTAAAAATGAACGCGCAAAAGAGGCTCTAAAGGTTATTGAAGAAGAAGTGCGGCGTTTTGCGGATACAGGCCCAAGCGAAGAAGAGTTAGATAAAGCAAAAAAATATCTGATCGGTTCTTACGCTTTGCGTTTTGATACATCGACAAAAATCGCAAGTCAGCTTGTCAATCTTCAGCTTGATGGATTTGAGCCGAGTTATCTTGATCAGCGTAACGACAAAATAGCCGCCGTTGATTTAGAGATCTGCCAGCGATCAGCAAAAAAACTTCTTGGCGATGGCGGGTTACTCGTTACAGTTGCGGGCGATCCGGTGGGTTTGTGAGCTACCGCCAAGATAAAATTGGTGGAGCGCAAACCGCCTATTTTCCGCCTTGTGGTAAAAGCGCCAGCAAATCCGCCATTTTTGGCGCTGCGGCGGGATTCATCATGCCGACGATGTGATATCCTGCGTCAACATGAAGAATTTCTCCGGACACGCCGCGCGACATAGGCGAGAGTAAATAGACGGCCGTTTCGCCCACTTCTTCAATTGTAACAACTCGTCGTAATGGCGCATTATATTCATTCCAGCGTAAGATATAGCGAAAGTCGCCAATGCCGGAGGCGGCCATGGTCTTAATCGGGCCAGCGGAGATTGCGTTAACACGTATATTTTTCTCTCCCAGATCCGCCGCGAGATAGCGAACGGAGGCTTCAAGAGCGGCTTTGGCGACGCCCATCACATTGTAATGCGGCATCCATTTTTCAGCGCCGTAATATGACAGGGTCAGCAAGGATCCGCCATCACGCATGAGTTTTTCAGCCCGTTGCGCGAGCGCTGTAAAAGAAAAACAGGAGATCAGCATGGTTTGTGAAAAATTCTCAGCAGAGGTGTCAACATAGCGCCCGTCCAGCTGATCTTTGTCTGAGAAAGCGAGACAATGCACAACGAAGTCGAGCTTGCCCCATAGCTTCTCCACTTCAGAGAAAATGGCGTCAATTGTTTCCACTTCTGAGACGTCGCAGCGACCCAATACATGCGCCCCGAGTTCGGCGGCAAGCGGGCGGACGCGTTTTTCAAGCGCCTCAACTTGATAGGTGAGCGCAAGCTCAGCGCCAGCGTCTCGGGCAGCTTTGGCGATGCCCCAGGCAATCGAACGGTTATTCGCCACGCCCAATATGAGCCCCTTCTTTCCAGACAAAACTCCAGCGAAGGGAATGGTGGGCGCAGCAGGCTCAGTCATTGGGAAATCCGTCGAATATAGTAGTGAAGGGTCCGCGCCCTTTAGCCTGCTTTACCGGCGAAGGAAACCCTCGCCTGTACCAAGGGTTTTCTTGTCTCAAAACTGTAGTGCTGAAATCCTTGGTATATTGCGCGGCTTTCATCTATCATCTTATAGGGAAAGACGTTGATGAAGAGTGAGGCTGCTTTTTGCAGGAAAGTATATGAGCAATTATGCGGACATCCTTGCCGAATTAAGCCAGGCGACCCCCGTTTTTCGGCGTTACGCCAGAGCCTTAGGCGCGGGCGTTGGCTTAGTTGTGGCGGATGGGTTGGTGCACAGCGCGCTTCAAGGCCTAGGCGCAAGACTGCGGGCGCGCGAGGTGACGCCAAACGATGCCGAAGCGGCGCGGATCGAAGCCTATAAGGCGATCACATTGCTTGCAGCCCATAAATATCAAGCAGCTTCTGGCCCCGGTCCCCGTCACCCGCCAATCGTCCATGGGCTTGCCGCACTTGATTTTACTGATCGGGCCATCTTGCTTCTGGTCTCATTAGAGGGATTTAGATACGCCACCGCTGCGGATATTGCAGGTATCTCGCGAGAGGCAGTCTTCATGCGGCTGCAGCGCGCGCGCGCCGCGCTAGCTAATTGGACAGCAAATTCAAGCGGTGTCGCTCAAGTCAGCGCAATACGCTCTACGGCTCATTTGCGAGTCGTCAAATAGGTTGGTGCGAATGTGACAACACCTCCAACCGGTTTTCTTGACGAAGCGGATCTTCACGCCTTTGTAGACGGAATTTTGGATCCCGATCAGCGTCGTCGCGTCGAGGAACACCTCTCGCAACACCCCGAAGACGCGGCTTTAGTTGAAAGCTGGCAGCGGCAGAATGCCGCTATTCGTGCGGTTTATGAGCCGATTTTGCGAGAAATACCCGCGCCCTCATTGCGTAGCGCCGCCGCGCAAGTCTCTGCCTCTTCCGGCGCGATTGAATCAGGCGCAACGCATTGGGGTCGTCCCGGCGTTTTGCCACGGGTCAGGCGGCGGGAAGATATCCTGGCGCAGCAAAGGCGGCAGGCGATTTTTGCCTCAGCGCTGGCCCTTTTGGCTGTTGCAGCGGTTGCGGCGCTAGCGACATTCATTTTTGCCGGCCGCAGCGAGCATCGTCCATTGGCGGCGACCAACTCGCCGCAAGGCTACGTCGCTCGTGCAGGCTTAACCTATGCGACTTATGTCTCAGATCAGCATCCAGTAGAAATAGATGCGTCTAGATTAGAGGAGCTTTCAAGCTGGTTGAAGGCCCGCGTAGGTTTTTACAAAGTGCCGGATCTTTCTCAACAAGGCATGCGCTTGATTGGCGGTCGCGTCGCGCCTGGCGTTGCTGCGCCTGCTGGATTTTTAATCTACGAGCGCGCAGATGGCGGAAGGATTGGATTATATTTTGAGCGGTCCGTTGCGACCATCTCACAGCAAGCATCTAAATCTGGCTCAGGCGTGACGGCGATTGAATGGCGGACAGCTGATTTTGCATTTGTATTAATTGGCCCTCTTGCTCTGGATCTTATGCAAGTGGCAGCTGAAAAAGCCGCGGCGCAAATTATTGGCGCAAGTCAGCCGTAATAGACCTCTCTCTTGTCGCTGGGACTCTAGCAGACATTCGTCAGACGTGGCGGATGCATTTTATTATGATAAACCCAGATCGAATCAGCGTGATCATGTGATAACGCTAAGGCGTTTTTTTCAATAATCCGAAAAGAGAGTTTTCTATGCGGCTCGATGCTATTCCAATCGGCTCTAATCCGCCACATGAGGTAAATGTGGTTGTTGAAGTGCCGTTAGGCGGCGATCCAATTAAATATGAGCTTGATAAAGCTTCTGGAACGCTCTTTGTTGATCGTTTTCTTTATACGGCGATGCGCTATCCGGGAAATTATGGATTCATCCCACATACGCTGTCTGATGATGGAGATCCCTGTGACGTGTTGATTGCGAATACAACGCCCGTTGCTCCAGGCGTTGTGATGGCTGTTCGACCAATTGGCGTGTTGCGGATGACGGATGAAGCAGGCGGCGATGAAAAAATTATTGCTGTCCCCTCAGCGCGCCTGACGCCGCGATATACGGATATAGAGAATTATACCGATCTTCAGGAAATGACCTGGCGTCGTATAGAGCATTTCTTTGTGCACTATAAAGATTTAGAACCAAATAAATGGGCTAAAATCACTGGCTGGGGCGATGCGCAAGCGGCTCGTGAATTGATCGGTAAGGCTATCGAGCGCGCTAAGGCGAATAAATGATTTATCTCGGCGGCGTCATTTTTAAAGCGAGCTCAGTGGCGGCGTTCGGGAGAGCACGCCTTTTTTAAAACATTCTGGACGCTCTTTCCAGGGTACGAGCCCAGTGTCGCTAGCGCCATAGCGAAAGGCGGCGTCGATCAATTCATCGATATGTCGTTCGGCGTCAAGATCGCCAAGAAGATAAGTCCATTTATTGCGTGCAGCAAAGGCGATCGTGATCGGGCGTTTGCACACAGCAAAACATTCTATCTCTTGCACAGGAATAGCAAGATGTCGTTCTGTTAGTCGCTTTCGCAGAAGATCGCTGAACGCTGGACCCGGCCGGTCATTTGCATTGTCCTTGGCCCGGCAGGAGACGCACACGAGTATTGAGACGCTCTCAGGCGCTATCTTTTGCTGTGAAAAGTCGGTCATCTGTGAACTATTGGTATCCGCAGGCGCTAAAAGCAAGCGGTAATAGTCGCATTTTAAATGTCTTTAGGCCGCATTATCTCGAGACAGGGGAGCATTGCTGCGTGGAAGTAAACCTTGCCCGGCGCTATTGATGTCGCATTGAGCCTTAAGGCGAGAAACGCTTTCAACGAGTATGTCGCGTGTTTCTGTACGAACGCCTATTTCGCGCAGCTTAGCAAAAGCCCGCGAAAGCGTTTCCTGTTTAATGCCTAATTGCGCAGCGATTAAACGCTTGTCGTAGGGAAGTCTAAACCGGCAGCGTTCTTCGTTGTGCGGACATAGTTTAAGAAGAAAATGCGCCAACCGTTGATCAGCGTTTTGTGATTTCAACGCTTCAATTTCATAGACTAGCGCCGCCATCTTTTCTTTAGCGTCTTTCATAACCGCCAGATTTAAAGATGCAGAGTCCCGGAGGAAACGGACAAAACGCGATGCTGGTATTTTCAAAAGCGTAGATTGACTTATTGTTTCAGCGGAAACGCCATAGTAGTCAGTTGACTCTGTGCAAGGTTCAATCAGCGCTTCGCCATCTGTGCGGATGGCGATGAGGGTTTCATCGCCATTAGGCGCAATACGCAAGATTTTAACATATCCGCTAATAATTATAATAACGGCTGCTGCTGGATCGTCCTGCCTAAATATCGTCGCTCCGGGCGAATAAGACTCAATTTTAGCCTCTAGGGTGAGTTGTGAAACCGTCTCTTCATCGATAGATGCGAAGAGAGGGAGATCGCGCAGGGAAAAGCTATCAGTATTTTTGAGGCGGTCATTACGACGCGCGACGCGCCCTTTTCTTGGCGTAGATGAAACGCTGGCTACTGAGTTATGCATATGCGTCGCCAAACCTGGGGCCTCCTACGCGCCGCTACAAAATGAATCCCGTCGAGACAGCTCCGCCAGAGATAAAATCTCCTGCATCTAACGCAGGAGAGCCGCCGCCTCGACTGTGGAGCTGTTTTGACCGCCAATTTTAGGCTAACGCGAATATTAGGATGAAGAAAGCGAACTAAGCGGGACAAACCGTCGCAGGATTGCGCTCATTTTTGCGGTGCGCGGCGCTCCAGGAGAAAAACAGCTTGTTCGCCCATCAAATTCCAGATCCACCATGGCGCATTAACGCGAATGGGAGATCCATACCGATCCAAGGCGGCGCCATGAGCGATATGCGCGCCAAGTTCCTCCACGAGTTCCACAAAATCTCGGATCGTGCAGAGATGAATATTTGGGGTGTCATGCCAGCTGTTGGATAAATTTCCAGTAACAGGCATGCGGCCCTTGATCGCTAATTGCGTGCGAACGCGCCAATGGCCAAAATTTGGGAATGAAACAATCGCATGGCGCCCGATACGAAGCATGTTGCGCAGCGCTTCTCGTGGCCGCCGCGTCGCTTGGAGCGTTTGGGATAAGATAACGTAATCAAACCCATCATCTGGATAATCGGCAAGATCTGTGTCGGCGTCGCCTTGAATGACAGAGAGACCTTTGGCCACGCATTCATTAACGCCGCTTTGAGAGAGTTCGACGCCACGGCCATCTACATTTTTTGTTTGAGCGAGAAGTTGTAACAACGCTCCGTCGCCACAGCCAACGTCTAAGACGCGCGAGCCTGGCGTTACGAGGTCTGCAATGACGTCCAGATCAAGGCGCGGGTTGAGTGGATCTTGTTTCATTTTAGGCTATCTCTGAGGCCGCGCGCCGCCGCCGCCGATTCTAGAAATCCGCGCGTTGTCGCATTAAACATCGGCTCATGGAGTAAAAAGGCGTCATGACCCTTGTCGGATTCGATCTCAACAAAAGAAACTGAAGCGCCGCCAGCATTGAGCGCATGCACGATAGACCGTGAGTCTGACGTTGGATAAAGCCAGTCGCTATCAAAGGCGACGACACAAAAACGTGTTTTAGTTTCTTTGAAAGCGCGAGCTAGAACGCCGCCATAATCGGCAGCAAGATCAAAATAGTCGCATGCGCGGGTAACGAAAAGATATGAATTAGCGTCAAAGCGCTCAACAAACGCCAGTCCTTGATAACGTAGATAATTTTCGATTTGAAAATCGGCGTCAAAAGAAAAGGTCGGCGCGCTCCGATCTTGTAACTTGCGTCCGAATTTACGTTGCAAAGCGGCTTCTGAAAGATAGGTGATATGCGCGGACATACGCGCGACCGCCAATCCCTTTTCAGGTCTCACGCCCTGTTCTAGATAACGACCGCCGCGCCAATCAGGATCCGCCATGACTGCCTGACGACCAACTTCGTGAAAGGCGATATTTTGTGCGGAATGTTTTGCTGCTGTGGCGATCGGCATGGCCGAGAATACCCGCTGCGGATAGCTTGCGGCCCATTGTAACACCTGCATGCCGCCCATGGAGCCGCCCGCGACGCAAAATAAAGTATCAATGCCGAGATAGTCGATCAGCATTGATTGCGCGCGCACCATGTCGCGAATGGTGACGACGGGAAAATCGAGGCCGTAAGGCTTGCTTGAGCGTGGATTAATCGATGCGGGCCCTGTTGAGCCCATACATCCGCCAACGACATTAGAGCAAATAATAAAATATCGATCTGTATCAAAAGGTTTGCCAGGGCCGACCATCGCATCCCACCAACCAGTCTTGCCCGTGACTGGATGAACGCCTGCTGCGTATTGATCGCCCGTCAGCGCATGACACAATAGGATCGCATTACTTTTATTCTCGTTCAGTTTTCCATAGGTCTCATAGGCCAGAGTTAGGGGCGCAATGGCGCCGCCGCCATCCGTCAAAAGTCCTTGATCAGAGGAAAAAGTCACAGTCTTTCCAGCCGATCCGTTCTGTTCTTGTTGCGCATGGGAAAAATTGGTCACGAAGCCCTCGGCAAACCCAGACGGTCACAGCGCGTTCGGTAGGAAGAACGATTTGTTCGGCAACATCGATGTCTCGAGCGATGCTGTCAAGCCTCTATTCCTCTATAGCGGTCCTCTCCACGGATGCGTTCATTTGATCCAAGGCGGCGCCCAACTGGGAAAGGTCTTCAGGACGTGAAAGGCGGTGGTCCCCATCAGGAATACAGCTCAAGGTTACGGGGTCAGCGCAGATATGTTCGAGCAAGTTTAAGACATGACGCCAAGGCACATCTGTATCGCGCAGTCCGTGGATAATATGCACTGGCGCATGTGTCTTAATCACATTGCCCAGTAAGAGATGGCGGCGGCCATCTTCAATTAGGAGACGGGTAATTGGCGTTGGCTCTGGAGCATAAGCGCTGGGGCGCAACCACTGACCTTGATCGATGATCGTGCGTTGACTGGCGGAATCGAGCTGAGACCAGATCAGACATTCCGTGAAGTCAACAGCCGGCGCAAGTAAAATAAGCCCGGCTAATCTTCTAGGATTTTCAACTAACGCGAGTCGACGCGCCATAAGGAGCGCAATCCATGCGCCCATAGAGCTCCCTATTAAGATCTGAGGACCTTGCGTGGATTGATGAAACAGAAAGAGACTTTGTTCCAACCAATCGCTAATAGAGCCGTCTATAAACTTCCCTTTTGACGCGCCATGTCCAGAATAATCAAAGCGTAAAAACGCCTGTCCGTTTTTTTTTGCCCATTCATCGACGAATTGGGCCTTTAAGCCGCTCATGTCTGAGGCAAAGCCGCCAAGCCAAACGAGCCCAGACTTATTTATCCCCTGCCCCTGGGCAGGACGCAATCGGCGGGCGATAGACCATGATTTGGCTCCTTCGCTATGGGGCGTGTCAACATAATCCAGAGGAATTTCGCACATAGCCGGCCAGTTTTTACAGTGTACGACAATAAAAATAGATCAATGCTCATAGTTGATAAAGGATTATGCTCCAGACTGAAAATATGCTCTCGGCATCTTCATTGCTTCATACAGGCTCCATGATAAATCCCACGCAAACGCTTGACCTGTCGGATCGCGCCCTCGCGGGTCGTACGATTTTGCAGATTGTGCCCTCCCTTCATTCTGGCGGGGCTGAGCGAACATGCGTTGATATCGCCGCCGCCCTGGCCAGTGAGGGCGCGCGCGGGCTTGTCGCAGCCTCGGGTGGAAGATTGGTTAGTGAATTACAGGCGAACGGCGGACTATGGACGCCCTTTCCTGCGGCGACAAAAAATCCAATTGAAATGATGCTGAACATATCTCGCCTGACGCAGATTTTAAAAAAGGAGCAAGTCCATCTTATTCATGCGCGCTCGCGCGCCCCTGCATGGGCTGCTTATTATGCTGCGCGCCGCGTTGGGATAAAATTTGTAACAACTTACCATAGTAGTTACGCCGCTTCATCGCCGATAAAGCTGCAATATAATTCTATCATGGCGTCGGGCGACATAATCATTGCGAATTCGTATTATATGGCGCGGCGGATTAAGGAGCTTTATCCAGCTGCGCAAGATAAAATTACCGTAATTCCGCGCGGAATAGATTTAAATCTATTTTGTCCCCAGCAGATAGAGCCCTCGCGCGTCCAACGCTTAAGAGATCAATGGAGCGTTGCGCCTCATGAGCGAATTTTACTCATGCCTGCGCGGCTTTCAGCGCGTAAGGGCCATGAGACCCTTATTGAAGCAATAAAATTACTCTTCAGTCGGGGCTTGGCGAAAGATTTACGCGTTATTCTTGCGGGAGATGCGCATAGTAAATCTTTCCGTAAAACGCTCGAGGCGCAAGTGATGCGCGCAGATCTTGCGGCATTTGTTCAGTGTGTTGGACATTGCGAGGATATGCCGGCGGCTTATCTTGCAGCTGCTTGCGTTGTGGCTCCGGCGATTGTGCCTGAGGCGTTCGGACGCGTTGGCGTAGAAGCGCAAGCGATGGGGGTTCCTGTTATCATTTCTGATATAGGCGCTGCTTCGGAAATCATTCCAGGATCTTCAAAGCCGCCTGCGCAGATGGCTACGGGGTGGCGCGTGCCGCCAGGAAAAGCTGAAGCGCTCGCGTCAGCCATTGAGGAAGCCCTATCCATGCGAGCGTCAGCGCGACAGACTCTGGCGCATTATGCGCGCGAACATGTCCATAAAAATTTTTCGATTGAAAAAATGCAACGATCAACCCTTGATGTATATCGCAGTCTCCTAAAGGATTTTTAGTCAAATCTATTCGTGATGCGAAAAAACATTAGATGATATTTGCTTTCCATCTTAAATGTCTATTTTAAATCCTATCAGCTAAAGATTCATGACAAATTCGCTCCATTACGAATCTTATCGCATTGCAGTGGTCTTTTTGACAACGGCAGGCGTCGTTGTGCCCGTATTTCATAAACTCAAAGTAAGTCCAGTTTTAGGTTTTCTGATCGCTGGCGCAGTTCTTGGCCCATCAGGGATTGGCCGACTGGCTGGTGAGTATGAATGGGCTGCAAAAATCTCAATTGCAGATGTCGAAGGCGTATCAAAGCTTGCTGAATTAGGATTAGTGTTTCTTTTGTTTATGATAGGTTTGGAATTAACCTGGGAACGGTTGATCCGTTTGCGTCGGCTCGTTTTTGGACTTGGGCTGGCGCAGCTTGTGTTTTGCGCCGGCGTGCTAGCTTTGATCGGTCATTATTGGTTCAAGGTTGACGTCGCTCCATCAATCTTGATGGGCGTGGCTCTCGCAATGTCTTCAACAGCCGTTGTTATGCCGGTTTTAGCGGAAAAGCGCCGTTTAAATAAAATGGCCGGACGTGTCGCCTTTTCAGTCTTGCTGCTGCAAGATTTGATGGTTGCCCCAATGCTTTTTTTTGTTTCAGTTTTAGCGAATACAAAAAACGGATTCAGTTTGGCGGATGTTTTTTGGGCCTTAGGGCCCGCGCTGATTGCCCTGACGACGCTTATCTTGCTCGGGCGCTGGTTGCTTCGTCCGTTGTTTCGATTAGTGGCCTCGGCGCAAGTAACTGAACTTTTTATGGCGACGTGCCTTCTGGTCATTGTTGGACAAGCGCTCTTGACTGCTTGGGCCGGTTTATCAATGGGTCTAGGCGCATTTGTAGCTGGATTGCTCTTAGCTGAAACAGAGTTTCGAAGAGAAATAGAAGTTACGATTGAGCCTTTTAAAGGACTTCTTCTTGGACTTTTCTTCGTTTCAATTGGCGCTGGCCTGGATATCGCCGCTGTCATCTCTGATCCGCATCTAATTTTTATCAATGCGCTGGGATTGATTGCCGTTAAGGCGATAATCGTTTTCTTGTTAGCTTGGGTTTTTGGCGTCGAACGTTCCGCTGCTTTAGAGGCGGCGATGCTTTTAGCGCCTGGGGGAGAATTTGCTTATGCGCTTTTAACATCAGCAATGGGCGCTGGCGTTTTACCGGGTCATTTTGGCGCCGATGCGATGGTCGTTGTGACGATCAGTATTTTTTTTATACCGCTCTTGGGTCGGTTTGGCTCGCGCCTGACGAAATCTAAAATCAAAAATGACGACCTAACGCGTCATGCAGATCTTCTACCTGTTGCGCAGATTGCTGAAAATAGAGTGATGATTGTTGGATTTGGTAGAATTGGCGGGCTAGTTGGCGAGATGTTAATGCGTCACCAAATTCCTTTTGTGGCGGTTGATGATGTTGTCTCGATTGTCTCTAAGGCGCGTCTCAATGGCGTCGAGATCTATTGGGGTAATGCGCAAAGACGCGATTTTTTATTAAAATGCGGTGTTGCGCAAGCAAAAGCATTGATTGTTACGATTGAAAATCCGCCTGCGACTGAAGAAATCGTTCGACTTGCCCACGAACTTCGTAAAGATCTTATTATTGTGGCGCGTGCGCGCGATGCGCGTCACGCCACAGAGCTTTATCGACTGGGAGCAAGTGATGCAATTCCTGAAACGATTGAAGCAAGTCTTCAGCTTGCAGAGACAGTGCTAGTCGATATTGGCGTGCCAATGGGACATGTCATTGCGTCGATACATGAAAAAAGAGATGAATTTCGCAAAATGCTCCAACCTAGGAATGAGCAGGCGCGCGCGCGCCAACGGGCGCGTCGCGCCAGCCCCCGGCGCATGCATAGCCAGCAGGTTGCATCTTCCTCTGAGGCCCGACATTCTGACTAAGTCGGTTTGCGCACAGTAGAGCGCAGAAGCTAGGCCTTGTCGCAGAGGAAATGGCGACAATTAAACCCGGGGGCGCGCGTATGGCCGTCAAAGCGTCTGCGCGGCGGCGGAAACATGCTATAAGCCGATTCAAGGTCTAGTTTTTCTGAAGCAAAGGTCTCTAAGATGCGGATTTGCACATTCCTTCGCCTCGCGGCGGCTCTCCTTTGCGCTTCATTTGGGGCGCATTCGGTTCAGGCGGAGGAGACGCTCAGGGATCAGGCCAGAAAACTATTTGATCCTATCCCCCAAACGGCTCCAGCTACGCCAAATGATCCCGCCACGCCAGAAAAGCTTGCTTTGGGCAAAATGCTTTTCTTTGAGCCAAGGCTATCTGATACGCATGGCATTAGTTGCGCGATTTGTCACAACATTAGCCTCGGCGGCGTCGATGGCGGTGAGCTGTCAGGAGATCGTAACGTCAAATTGGCCGGACGAGAGGTGCAAACGGTACTCAATGCAGTCTTCAATAAATCACAATATTGGGATGGGCGCGCCAGCGATCTTAAAGATCAAGTTGTGAATTCGGTGATGGCCAATCCAAAAGCCCTACTAAAGTCCCGTGGCGGACCTATGGCGATTAATCCAGTTGAACTAACGGCGTCAAAACAACATGCGATTGATCAACTGCGGGGGATGCCAGCTTATGTCGACGCCTTTAAAAAAGCATTTCCAGAACAAGCTGACCCACTTGTCTATGAAAATATTGGCCGAGCGATCGCACTTTTCGAGGCAACATTAATTACGCCAGATGCGCCTTTTGATCGATGGCTTGTTGGCAATGACGCCGCATTATCAGAGGAAGGAAAAGTCGGCGTGAAGCTTTTTATCGAAAAAGGCTGTGCTTCTTGTCATAATGGAATTAATTTGGGCGGCGGCGCTTACGCAAAATTTGGCGTTGTGGCGCCCCCGGCAGTCGAGCATCTTCCAGCAGATGATCAAGGTCGATTTGGCGTTACTAAGGATATAGCTGACCGCTATGTATTCAAGGTGCCTGGATTGCGTAATGTTGAATTAACAGCGCCTTATTTTCATAATGGATCAACATTTGATTTATCGAAGGCTGTTTCTGTTATGGGCTCCAGCCAGCTAGGCGTCGCTTTATCGGATGATGAAACAAAGAAAATAGTCGCTTTCCTAAAATCTTTGACGGGCCGTCAACCTGAGGTGACATTGCCAATTCTCCCGCCGCGGAGTCACTAACTCTAGAAAGAATGCTAAGGAATTTCTAAGCGCTTTTTTTGTTGATCATGAAATATCTCAATTTGAGCGCGTGAAATAAGTCACCTGCGTTCAACTCAGGCAATCTCTGCATGACGGGTTCGTCATGCAAGTTATAGGCGCAAAGCGCATGTGGCGAGAGCAGCTGGATTATTTTTGGGATGGGCGAGATCGTTTGACGATCGGTCGTCAAAACTTACCGCCTGGTAGCGTCTTACCCCATCTCACCATTGTCTCTGCGTCAGATGAATCCCTTCGCGACAACGCGACGCTTGTTGATGTCATAGACGTCTCGCGGTGGAGCGCTGATATACTAGTTGTCGTATTGTCAGAAGGCCATCGCTTTTTAAGACTAACGTCAGGCGATGGTAAGACCGTGACCATTCGCTTAGTAGCCGAGAGCGACTTTCCAGCACAGCCCGAAATTCAACTTCTGATGGCGCGAGAAGAGAAGCATGAGGGCGATAGACATATTTTACTGGAGCTAAAATCCGTTGAAAATAGGGGTGATGGCGTAAACGCAATTCGTCAGCAAATTGCCCAACAGTCTTCAACCCTATTATGGGCGATAAGCCAAAGTTATGTATGCGAGCGTTTTGAGGCAAATGATTGGTTATTATGGCTTGGTCCAGCAACGCGCGTCTATCCTAGCCCACAAACGCGCATTACAATTCTGCCTCAGCCGTTAGACTTGCGCGCCAGCGCCGATATGCGTCAGGCGCCCTTTTCGATCATGCAGCACTGGCTCAATGAAAATGGCGCGCCTCGGGCAATTATACAGATCCGCCTGCCTCAGACATTGGAAGACAATAGCCAGCTCTTACGCCGGGTGTATGCCTTTATCGCGATGCGGCAACGTCAACGGTTGGATATTTGGAACCAGTTACAAAAGCTTAACGGCGCGCCACAAATTGACCCTCTTAATCTTACAGATCTGAGAACGGCGACAGGAAGGTTGGATGAATGTCCTGACGCTGTCGGCTCAGATACGTCAGTCAGCCTCGTTAATCTGTTGCGCTTAATTGTAGATCCAGAAAAATATGCTGGCCATGGCGTTGCCGTGCGAAGATTGGCGGCAAGCAAAGGCAATCGCAAAAACGGCGAGATCATAGAAGTAGATTTTTTTGCTGCAGCGCTGGGAGATGATGTTGGTCTAGTATATCCAACCGCAATGTTGGGAGATCTTCTCGTCACGCCTATTGATCCTGGAGGACCTGAAAAACTTCGTTTATTGCGTTTTAGCTCAGATGGTCTTCACCCATTACGCGCCAAAGAGGACGATCCGCTGGTTGGTGAAATTATTAATCAGGCGACGCGATTATCTCAAACAGCCTCCCTTCACTCACAACTCCGCAAATGCCGAGAGCGGTTCACTGCTTTACTCAACAAATCTCTTGCAGAAATTTCAATTCTGCCTCTATTCGATGAGTTGGGAAGCTGGGAAGGATTAGATCCGCTAATACAATTAAGTTATGCGCGTTTACTCAGGCGGATTGCGCCAATGAAACGTCAGGGACTTTATGCATTAGGCGGGTATTTAGCCTATGCGGCTGATCCCGGCTTGGTGACAGCGGTAGCGACAAGCGGTACATTTAGTGAGACAGAGTCGCCAAAGCCTTTGTCCGAATTATCCGAGAGCGGATCGCTCCTTCAGCGATATTTAGCCGCCTGCGACGCGCGCGGCATGTCGGCAGACACGATGACTTTAAGACAACAAGCTCGAGCTTTGCTTGCTCTAAAACAAGATGAAGGTCTGTTAGCCTTGCGTCAGGCGCGGATATCATTGCCGGATGAGATAGAGGGACTTTCATCGCTTTCTAGAGTAGCTCATAAATTGAATGACAGAGTCTTACTCAGGCGTGCGTTGAATTTTTTTGAACAAAGGGATGATAAAAAATCAGTAGCTGAAATTATCGATTATCTTTCTGGTTATGAGCAAGGACTTTGGCTCCCGCCTGATCGCGCTGAGGCGCTAGAGAATTTGCTAAATTATAACGCCTTATTCGATGTTCCACGCTATTAATTCATGATTTTTTTTGCAAGATTTTTGTCAAAGATAAAGAAAATGAGCTGTCTCCTAATCAAAAGGCTCATTTTTTAACGAGATAAGAAGTCTAGAGCCGCTGAATTTATGCAGTACCGCAAGCCAGTCGGTTTTGGTCCATCCGTAAAGACATGTCCAAGATGCGCATCGCAGCGTCTGCAAGATACAGCAACCCGCTGCATGCCTAATGAATTGTCAGATATTTCAATAATATTTTTTTGAGAGATTGGCGCCCAGTAGCTCGGCCAACCAGTGCCTGAGTCAAATTTTGTATTAGCATTAAAGAGCTTAGTTCGGCAGCCAATACAAAGGTAGAGGCCCGCTGCGTGATTGTCCCAATAAGCGCCGGTAAAAGGGCGTTCTGTGCCTGCTTTGCGCGTAACGTCATAGGCTTGGTCTGAGAGTTCCTGGCGCCATTGAGCGTCTGATTTAATAAGCTTGTTTATT
The DNA here is from genome assembly GCA_009921565.1 of Methylocystaceae bacterium. GTDB lineage: Bacteria > Pseudomonadota > Alphaproteobacteria > Rhizobiales > Beijerinckiaceae > Methylocystis. The sequence goes on from RFXM01000014.1 coordinate 18,217, forward strand.
AAAATTACGCCTTTGCTGACGCCCGTATCATCAAAATCCTCAATTTCAATTTTTGTTTCACTATATGCTGGACAAGACATGCACACAGTAAGCGCAGTTCCAAAGATAAGCCTGCGGCGAGACCATTGGTTAGGCATGAGATGTCTCCAATTATTGATGAATTGTTACATTTATTGATAAAACAGCGAAACAAATTATTTGCGGCCAAATAATTTTTCAATATCGCTCAGTTTTAATTCTATGTAAGTTGGTCGGCCGTGATTGCATTGGCCGGCGCCAGGCGTCCTTTCCATTTCTCTCAAAAGAGCATTCATTTCGGGAGCGGTGAGTCGTCGGCCAGCGCGAATGGAGTAATGGCAAGCGCAGGTAGATAAGACCCGATCTAATTGACGCGAAAGCCCGCGCGTATCGCCCTCCTCTGCTAGAAGATCGGCTATGTTGGCGATAAGCCGCTTATGATCAATGTCACCCAAGATCGCGGGGCTTTCTCGAACGAGAACGGCGCCTGGTCCAAAAGGCTCTAACACTAGACCTAAGCTCGCCAATTCCGTAATCACAGTTGAAATCGCGTGCAATCGAACGCTGTCGAGTTCAACCACAATTGGAATAAGCAGCATTTGTTTTGCGACGCCATTTTGTTCACGCTGACGCTTAAGATTTTCGTATAAAAGACGTTCGTGAGCTGCGTGCTGATCAACGATGACAAGCCCGTCATGTGTTTGAGAAATGATATAGGTTTCGTGTATCTGCGCGCGCGCCGCGCCAAGCGGCGCATAATCGATTTCTGTTTCGTTCCCTATATCGTGTTTTATTGCTTCATGCGGCCGAGTGTCAGCAGAAGGCTGAATATTTAGAAATGCTTCTTGGTGATTTTGTCTAAAATCATGAGGGGCTGAGGGAGAGTCATGAATATCCCAATTTGCTGGCTGGATATTGCGTTGAGCGTATTTTCCTGCAAGCAAATTAATAGCGGCGCGAGCGTTTGTGCTCGTGCTGCGATGGCTTTCACGCGCCAACGCCTGCTTTAGCGCTCCAATGACGAGACCGCGGATCAATCCAGGGTCAGCGAATCTCACCTCTGCTTTGGCGGGATGAACATTGATATCAACGATTTTTGGATCGCAATGAAGATAGAGCGCGAGCGAGGGATGACGATCGTGAGCTAGAAAATCCATATATGCCGCGCGAATCGCGCCAGTAAATAACTTGTCTCGGATTGGCCGACCATTCACATAAACGAATTGCATTTGCGCATTACCGCGATTATGGGTTGGCAAACTTGCAAAGCCCGTTAACGTGATATCGTCGCGCGCGGCATCGATCTCTATAGAATTGGCGCGGAATTCCTCTCCGAGCACTTGCGCAATTCGTCGCCGCTTCCCTTCAGGCCCGTCCTCGCAGGGGACATAATCAAATGACGTTCCTGCATCAGCCGCGAAACTAAAGCCAACTTGTGAATGGGCCATTGCTAATCGTTTGATGACATCAGCGACAGCTGCGGATTCTGTTCTATCAGTTTTTAAAAATTTAAGTCGCGCAGGCGTCGCGGCAAAGAGTGCGCGCGCTTCAATACGCGTGCCCCGGGGCCAGTTGCTGGCCAAAAACTCTTTTTTCTGCCCTGCTTCTATGTGAAGTTTATAACTATGGGGCTGATTGTGGCTACGCGTATCAATCGTCAAATCTGTTACGGCGGCGATTGAGGGAAGCGCTTCCCCGCGGAATCCCAGTGTGCGGATATTAGTCAAATCGCCATCAGGAATTTTCGACGTCGCATGGCGTTCGACAGCAAGGGTCAGGTCCTCTTTACTCATGCCGCAACCATCATCGATGATGCGAATGAGTTTGCGTCCACCTTCTTCAATAGCGATATCGATTTGTCTGGCTTTGGCGTCGAGCGCATTCTCGACAAGTTCTTTTACTGCGGATGCCGGACGCTCTATGACTTCGCCCGCGGCAATTTGATCAATAAGAATTGGGTCAAGTCGCCTCACGCCCATTTTATTTTTTCTCTCCGCAAATCATGGTCGCGGCCTAGCGCTAGAGGATAAATTCATCTGCCAGCTTTCCAGAGTTGGTCCAAACATGGGTGTGGCGTAGCGAGGCGTTTGAGCTGGATGAATGATAGCGCTCGAGTGAGCATTCCATTGTTCAGAGGCGTGAAACAAGGGCACAACATAAAACCCTGACAGCAAGACGCGGTCATAAGCCCTAACAGCTGTGATGAATTCATCATGCGTTTGAGCGGCGAGCAACGCCGATATCATCGCGTCAATAGCCGGCGAGCTCGCCCCCGCAAGATTAAAAGAAGCTTCCTGTGTTGCGCTGACCGAACCCCATCGATTTCTTTGTTCATTTCCCGGAGAGGCTGACGCAACCCACTGGCCAATCATCATATCAAAATCAAATTTCTGACGTCGACGTTGATATTGGACTTCATCAACTAAACGCACCTGCGCCTCAACGCCAATCCTTCGCAAAGAAGATGAGAAGTTTAGCGCTAGCCGTTCTTGATTGCGATCCTTCACCATAATTTCAAAACTTACTGGCGCTCCGTCTTTAGTTAAGACATCGCCCTTGATGCGATAGCCAGCCTGGGCAAGAATTTCGAGCGCCTGCTTAGCGATTTCACGATCGCGCCCCGACCCATCATGAATTGGGGGTCTCCACTGGCCGCCTAAAATATCCTTTCTGACATCGCTCAAATATGGCGCAAGCAGCTTGAGTTCCTCTTGGCTGGCTGCCTTGCCGGAAGAGGACAGTTCTGACTCGTCAAAAAAACTTTTCGTGCGAGTGTAGAGACCTGAGTATAAATTTGCATTGACCCATTCAAAGTCGAACATTAAGCCAAGCGCTTCGCGCAATTTTATATCTTTGAAAAGCGATTGACGCGTATTAAATACAAACCCTTCCAAGCCTTTAGGCATATCATTTTTCAACGCTTCTTTAACGATCCGTCCGTCTTTGGCTGCAGGAAATTCATATCCCGTTGACCAGCGCGTTGTGCTTGTTTCATCTCGATAGTCGAGCAGACCTGCTTTGAAGGCTTCAAAAAGAGAATTGCCATCGCGAAAATACTGAATATCTATTTCGTCAAAATTATAAAATCCGCGCTGACTTGGCGTATCGGCGCCCCAATAATTTGGGTCTCTTTGCAAGAGAAGGCGGGCGCCAGGTTTGACGTCAGCGACGGTATAGGGGCCAGATCCCAATGGTTTTGCTAAACTCGCGTCAGGAAAACGCTCAAGATCCGTCGCGTGTTTTGGCAGGACAGGCATAATCGCCAAAATCAAGGGCAACTCTCGATCGCCCACGCCTCTTAGATCAAAGCGGACCGTCATCGGATCCGGCGCATCAACGTTTTTAACGAGCGAGAAGGCGCCTCGTTGCTGAGGACGACCTTTGGTTTTGAGCAAATTAAAGGAGAAGAGTACGTCTGCGGCGGTTATGGGCGCGCCATCTGAAAAATGCGCGCGAGGATTTAAGTGAAAAACGATGAAGCTGCGCTCAGGGTCAAGGTCAATTGAGGCGGCGATGAGCGGATAAAGCGTGAAGGGCTCGTCAAGCGAGCGCGCCATCAAGCTTTGAAAAACATTACCCACCAACCCTTGAGCGGCAGAACCAGATTTCAGATTAAACGGGTTTAGACTGTCAAAGGTTCCAGAAAGGCCAATTCTGAGTTGTCCGCCTTTTCGAGCGTTGGGATCGGCGTAAGGAAAGTGATGAAAGTCCTCAGATAAGGCGGGATCGCCATGCATCGCGAGCCCATGGGCGTGGCTCAGTTTGAGTTCCTGGGCTGGGCGGATAGGCGCAGAGGGTCCGGCAACCAGCAGCTGAGGGTTCAAAATGAAGGCAAGCAGCGCAAGACTGAGCCCAAAACGGGAAAGGTGCCTGAAACCGGTGGCTTGCCGGCGAATCGCAACGCGTGTCATGCGGTAAGAATAGTCAAAGCTGAGACCTCTTTAAGGCGCTGAAGGGCCCAATCGTCCCGTAATTTCAGTTTTTTCAGTGAAAAGGATCACAAGCAGCCCTGGAACGCTGCGGATAGTCTGGAATTTACCTGCGCGACCATGTATGAGCAGTTTGTCGTTCCGGCAGCTTGGCCTGTCGGAAGCAATCGCGGTTTCGGGCTAATTGTCGCCCTCGCAGGAGAGTAGCGTCCGCTCGTCGGACATGCGCTGTGGCCTGTTTGTGGCGCCTCCCTGGCGTTGCCGAGCCGAAAATCGAAAGGATTTCCGATGTCGATCCAAGTTTCGCGCCTTAGCGCGATCGCCTTTGCGGGAGCCTTCCTGCTAGCTGGCGTGCAGGCACAAGCCCAGGCGCCTGCGGCAGCTCCTGCTGCAGGGGCGCAAGCGCCTGCCGCCGCGCCTGCTGGCGTAGCGCCGCCTCAAGGCGCCGCTCCGGGGGGGCCTGTAGCAGCGACCCTAACAGCGGTTCAGCCAGATTGGACTAAAATCTGCGGCGCCGATCCGGCGACAAAGAAAGAGATTTGTTACACAACCCGTGATTTTGGCGTCCCCGGCGCCAAGCCAGAAGATCCTCCACAGCCTTTGTTGGCTTTAGCCGTTTATGACCCAAAAGGGGATGATCAAAAGCTCATCAGACTGCTATTGCCGCCGGGCCTCATGCTAAAGCCGGGTTTCCGCTTTGCAATCGACAAGGGCGCAATGGAAACTGGCGCTTTTGAAATTTGCTTTCCCAATGGCTGTTTCGCTGAAGCTAAGGTGAAAAAGGCTGTCATTGACGGAATGAAAAAAGCAGAAAAAATGACTGTCATTGTCAAGAACCAAGCTAATGCAGAAGTAACATTCTTCTTGCCGCTTGATAATTTTGGCAAGGCGTTTGACGGCGCGCCGATCGACCCGAAAGTGCTCGAAGAGCAGCAGAAGAAGCTTCAGGCTGAGCTGCAGAAAAAGGCCGAAGAAGAGCGCAAACGGCTTGAGGGCAAGGGTCCAGCTCCAGCAGCGAAATAACAGTTGGTCGATGCGTGTTGGATAACGCGATAAAATTAAACGCCCATGCAATTTGTATGGGCGTTTTTTTTATCTCGGCGGTCTCAAGGATCTAACGCAACGAGAGCAGAGAATGCTTCATTCGGCGTTCTATAATCCAATACACGCCTCGGACGACCATTCAAGCGATCTTGCGCAAGTTTTA